>JBBSGN010000363.1:0-4088 GCA_038254085.1 Chloroflexia bacterium
GCGCTCGCCGCGGCCAACGCGGAGGACCGCCAAATATTGCTGGGGGCGCTAGGCAATAGTGACGCCGGGGCTTCCGAGATACAGGAAGTGCGACGCATCCTAAGGGACACAGGCATCGAAGAAGATGTGAGCGGGTTGGCAAGTCAGCACATTAGCCAAGCACTTCGCCTCCTAAACGATTTACCTGATACACCTGCGCGCTCGCTGCTCGGTTCCTGGGCGCGGTTCATGCTTGCGCGGCAGCGATAGGGCACGTCTGCCGGTTGTGAGGTGGTTGATTATGAAGGTATCGGCAGCAAGCGAGGAGACGTGGCGCGTCGCGGCGGGCCTGATAGCTGAGGGCGGGCTGGTGGTGTTCCCTACCGACACTGTTTACGGTATAGGCTGTGACCCGCGCAACCCCGAAGCAATCGAGCGCGTCTACTTCGCGAAGGGTAGACCCACGACGAAGGCGTTGCCGTTGCTGTTGTCGAGCGCAAGCAGGCTGGAGTCGGTGGCGCGAGAGATAGCGGAAAGCGCCGGTGCGTTGGGTGCGGCTTTTTGGCCTGGAGCTATTACCCTGGTGGTGCCCAGACAGGGGGACCTGCCTGTAGAGCTTGGCGGGGGCGATACTATCGCCGTCCGGGTGCCGGACCACGACGGATTGCGAGGGTTCATCGAGATGTGCGGCGGGGCTATCGCGGCCACGAGCGCCAACATCTCAGGGCAGTCGGACGCGCTTGACGCACCGCAGGCTGCTGATTATCTTGGCGAGTGGGTAGAGCTAGTCGTGGACGGTGGAATAGTGCAGGGCGGCGTGCCCTCGACAGTGGTGGACTGTACCGTTGATCCGCCTGCCATTTTGCGGCGCGGGGCGTGCAGCGAAGAAGAGATACGCCGCGTGCTTGAATTGAAGCGCGATATTCTGTAACGGGTAATCAAAGCCAACGCTAGATAAGAGGCCAGGTAAGAGGTAGATTGCCTTGTTCCGTTCGGAGCGCATCTTCATACTGTCGGCGTTGCTCGTGGTGGGCCTGAGCCTGACCCTTGCGCTGGGGGCCGCGCAGAGTGTCGCGCCCTTCTGGTTGATTCTGGTGGCGCTGACGCTGTTGGCGGGCGCGGGCACGCGATGGTTGAAGGCGGGTACGTCTTCAAGCGAATTGTCGGACCTAGCCAATGTGCGCCTGCCGCTAGTTCGGGTGCCCGTTGACATGGTATTGCCTTGCCTGATGGTGGTTGGCTTCTCTATTTTCTTGCAATTCTTCGGAAGTGGCGCTGTACAGGCCGCGATAGTGGCATTGGCAGGGCTGGCATTGGGCGCGGTGTTCTGGGCGCAGGTCCACGCGCTCGATACGCGCGACCGCTACTTCGGGCTGGCTCAGACCGTGCTGAATGTGGGCGCTCACTTAGCGGTGTTCCTTCTTTTCAGTGTCGTTTACGGCTTGAAGTTGCGCTCGATCTGGTCGGCCTCGGCTGTGGGGCTGGTGACGGCGCTAGTGGTGTACGAGTTGCTGGCGAGGGATGCGGCGTGGCATACCGCGATGGGCCTGCCTGTAGAGGGAAGGCGCACCACGCTGGCGTTGTTGGCTACGGCTGCGGGGGTGGTGGCCGCCGAGATAACCTGGGGGCTGAATTATTGGGCAGCCCTTACAATGCTGGTAGGGGGTGCTTTTTTGCTGCTGGTGTTTTACGTCGTGCAGGGGTTGGCATCGCACTATGTGGACCACAAGCTGACGCGGGGCACTATTCTGGAGTTCGGTGGGGTCGGCACGCTGGGCGTATTGGTGGTGTTCGCGTCGGCTTTCTTCGGTTAGGAGGGACATTATGGGCAACGATGGCAACGATGGCGATGAACAACAGCAAGGGCAGGCGAGCGAGGCGCAGCTATACAGCACTTTGGTGCAGCTTGAAGACCTGGAGACCTTGCTTGAAGAGCTTGAGGAGCAGGGGCGCGACAGGCCGGACGAGATGCCGTATGAGATAGGGGCAGACATGAAGCGCCTCGGCGTTTCGGATATAGATGAGGTGCGCGCGCAGATCAAACGGTTGCACGCGGAACTCGATGCGGCGGGAGATTAGGTGTCGGGTGTTGGACGCGATGTCTTGTGTGCTTATGGATTGGTAATCAGGCGGTCTTGCGCGAAGCGGCCATTCGTGAGGCGGTAGCCTGTCATGCGCCAGTTGGTGATGTCGCCGTCCTTGTTGAAGGTTACGTTCCCGCTTGCGCCGGGGTAGTGGCGTGTTGACAGCACATCGTCTATCACTTTTTGGCGGTCTCGGCCTGCTCCGTCTTGAAGGGCGTTGAGGACCAGATTGGTGAGGTCGTAGGCATTGGCGGCGAACTGGGACGGCGGTTCCTTGTATCGCTTCTGGTAGGCATCAGAGAAGTTTGCGGCTGCGGGTGTGTCCGGGAGAGAAGAGACGCCGTTGAAGACCGAGCGCCAGGCGGGTAGCGCGCTCGGTATGCCTTCAAGGAACTGGTTATTGATGGGGACATCGGTGGTGAAAACGCCCACTTTCAGTGACACACCCTCTAGGGCACGTGCGACCTCTACTGCATCGGGTATACTGCTGGGCGCGTAAAATAGGGCATCGGGATGCGCGCCGGTTAGGGCAGGGATGCAGGAAGGCGCTGTGTCGCGTTGGATCCTGGCCTGTCTCGCCACGTTGATACCGAGGGAGTGGGCATCGGATATGAACTCGCGGGCGAGGCCGTCGCTGTAGGTGCTGCCGTCGTTGAGGACGTAGATCGACGTTGCTCCGAGGTCGCGCATCCATAGTGCGGCGGCTATAGCTTGTTGCGCGTCGGGCGGCATAAGGCGGGCATAAGTGCGCTTGCCGGTTGGGTAGTACGAAGCTGGCTCGCCTGGGTTCCAGCCACCGGAGATCAGGCCGGGCCAGGTGGCGGTGGGGCCGAGTTGGAGCAGGCCCGCCTTGTTGGTGACGGGCAGCGACAGGGAGGTGGCAGCCGAGTTGTAGGGGCCGATGTAGGCGACCACGCTGGGGTCCGTGGCGGCGGTGTTGGCGTTGGCCTGCTCTCGCTCCCTGGACCATTCGCCCGTTTCGCCGGAGCTATCATCCAGGGCTTGATGCTCGACTGACCAGCCCTTTATGTCCGACCTGCGCTGTTCGATTGCCAGATCAATGGCCTGCGAGATCAGCTTGCTCTGTTTAGCGAGCAGCCCTTTGTAGGGTAGCGACGATACGATGCGGATCACGCCGGGCGGTGGCGATGGGCTGACGGCGGTGGTCGCACATCCGGACAAGGCGCAAAGCGTGGACGCTGCAATCAAGCGCGCGATGGACCGCAGAGATATTGCGTTCGGGGGCACGGCAGAAAGGTCAGTCTTCGCCCAGGTAGGCCTTGCGGACCTTTTCACTCTTTAGAAGGTTAGCGCCCGTGTCTTCAAGCACGATCTGGCCGGTCTCGATGACGTAGCCGCGATGGGCTATCTGGAGTGCGAGCAGGGCATTTTGCTCGACCAGCAGGATAGTCGAGCCGCCGCTGTTTAGCTCCTTAATGATGTCGAAGATAGTGTCTACCAGGATAGGGGAGAGGCCCATGGAAGGCTCGTCGAGGAGGAGGATGTCGGGCTTGGTCATGAGGGCGCGGCCAATGGCGAGCATTTGCTGTTCGCCGCCGGACAGGGTGCCGCCGCGCTGGGCAAGGCGCTCTTTCAGGCGGGGGAAGAGGGTGAGGACTCGTTCCAGGTCTTTGGCGATGGCGGCGCGGTCATTGCGCGAGAAGGCGCCCATCTCAAGGTTCTCCTGGACGCTCATGCGGGCGAATATACGGCGGCCTTCGGGCGAGTGGGCGATGCCCATCCTCACCACCTGGTTAGCCGGGCTTTGGTCTATGCGCTTGCCGGAAAGGCGCACCTGGCCTCGACGCGGCCTGATGAGGCCGGAAATAGTGCGGAGGGTAGTGGTTTTGCCCGCGCCATTAGAACCGATAAGGGTGACGATCTCACCCTTGTCAACGGTGAGCGATACACCCTTTAGCGCCTGGATATTGCCGTAGAAGGTTTCGATTTTGTCTACTTCAAGTAGGGGCATCAATTGCTCCTCTGTTCAGTGGTTGCTATGTTAGGACGACCGACGACCGACGA
>JBBSGN010000364.1:0-4080 GCA_038254085.1 Chloroflexia bacterium
CACAATTGACAAGGTCAACGGCAATACAATCACCGTCACGACGGGCCAGGGCGACACCCTCGCTGTCAATGTCACCGACAAGACGCCGGTGTTGAAGAGCGTGGCCGGTAGCGTAAGCGACCTCAAGCCCGGCACGCACGTGGTGGTCGCGGGCGACCGCTCAGGCAACAACATCAGCGCCACCGGCATCCAGATCACGGACCGCCCGGCGGGCTTTGACCAACTCTTCGCCCGACCTACGGCCACCCCTACCAAGTAGAAGCTGTCTCATAAATGACGGGCATCTCTTTAGTGAGTAGACTGCCCTTTGTCATTCCGAGCGCAGCGAGGAATCACTATCCTGAGTGTGATGTTTGGGGTAGAGGGAATCGCTAGCCAAGTAATTGCTTGGGGTAGTGATTCCTCGCTGCGCTCGGAATGACAAGGGATAAGGGATAAGGGATAATGGATCTCGCTATCCTAACTCCTATCTTAGGATAACGTATCACCATCAAAATCTCTGCGCGTCCTCTGCGTCTTTGCGTCTTTGCGTTTAGACAATGACCTGTCAAACCATCAGGCGTCACGTTTCATGTTTCATGACCACAATGGTATAATCTTACTTTGGATGTACCAACTTCCCTATGGAGGACCGATAGTGGCACAAACCCGCGTTGTAATCGCCGACGACGACCCGATAATCCGCATGGACCTGCGAGAGATGCTAACGGGACTGAACTATACGGTGGTGGGCGAGGCCGCCGATGGCATGAGCGCCGTGACCCAGGCGCGCGAACTGCGCCCCGACCTGGTTATCATGGACATACGGATGCCCGAGATGGACGGCATCGAGGCGGCGCGCACTCTCACCGCCGAGGACATAGCCCCCGTGCTGCTCCTCACCGCGTACAGCGAGCCTGAGCTTGTTCACCGAGCGACGCAGGCGGGTGTGATCGGCTACCTGGTGAAGCCGTTCCGCGAGGCCCAGCTTGGCCCCGCCATAGAGGTGACGCTGGGACGCTTCCGCGAGTTCCGGGACGTGCGTAAAGAGTTAGGAGACATGCGCCAGGCCCTCGAAGCGCGCAAAATAATCGAGCGGGCCAAAGGGATGTTGATGGACCGCTACGGTATCAGCGAGGCCGAGGCCTTCCGCCGTATCCAAAAGCGCAGCATGGACAGCCGCAAACCGATGCACGAAATCGCCGAAGCAGTTCTGTTGACCAGTGAGATGGTATTGTGATGCGTGATGCGTGAAATGTGATGGGTGAGGCGCAGAGAATAAACCACAAAGACACAAAGGACACAAAGATTCTATTGTTCTTTATTCTTTGTGTCCTTTGTGTCTTTGTGGTTCAATTCCTACGTTTCACGCATCACGCTTCGCTTCCACCGACGCAGCCGGGACCGTCAACAGCTTCTTGCCGTAGCGCACGTCGGGCGTGGCGGGGATTTCCTGGGGTTTGGTGAAGAGGCCGCCCTCGCGCACCTGGTAGCCTGTTATAGTCCAGCTTGTGGGGTCAAGCTCTACGTCCTGGACCTCGCCTACCAGCGTGCCGGTGTCGGTCACAACACGGTTGCCAATGATGTCGGTCATGTCCATCACGTCCTGCGAGCTTGGGTTGGCGCGTTGCCCCTGATCGGGTTGGCTGTTGTTGTTTGGGTCGTGCGCCAGGATAGTAACCGCGTCCTGCCCCACGCTCTTGACCTCCGCGACCGGCACCACCTGGGACGCGCTGAACATCCCGGTTTTCACTTTCAGGCTGACTATGTGGTGGTTGTTCACATCAACCCACAAGTCCTCGACATCCCCAATCTTCTTCGCATCTTCCAGGTTGATTACCGCCCGCCCCTTCAACTCCGAAAACTTCATGGTCTTCCTCCGAACTTACAATCGTAATCTTTGCGCGTCCTTTGCGTCTCCGCGTCTTTGCGTTTCGGTCCCGCTTTTCCAGATGGCCCTGTATCACGGTTGCGCAGGCACGAACTGGCCGTCCTTTACCTGGAAGAGGTGCAGGTGCGCTCGCTGGTCTTGCAGGTCGCCTTTGGCATCGAAGGCGATGTGGCCTATAAGGCTATCCATGTCTAGCTTCTTTACCGCGCTCTTGATGCTGTCTGGGGCGGTCGAGTTGGCGTTGCGTATCGCCGTGAAGAGCGCCTTTGCCGCCACGTAGCCGCCCGAAGAGTTGCCGCCGGGGTTGCGCTTGAACTCGTCCCGGTACGACGCCACCCAGTTACGCTCTGCCGCGGCCTGCGCCTGCAAAATGTCGGGGAAGAACGACGATACGTAAGCCCCTTCGCCCGCCGAGCCTGTTTGCAGAATGAACTCCGGCTGGAAGAGTGTGTCCCCGCCCACAAACGTAGCCTTGATGCCCAGCTCCTTCATTTGCGACGCGATGATGATCGCTTCCGGAAGGCTGCCCGCATAAAAGATCGCCTGTGGAGATTGCGGTTGTATTGATTGCAACGTGCTGGCGAAGTCCTTATCACCTCTGTGTATCTGGTGGGATGAGAGCGGGGTAACGCCTAGCTCTTTAGCCCGGCGCTCGAACTCGGCTCGCAGGCCCTGGCCGTAGGCCGTGTCGGTGTTGATGACCGCTATCTTGTTCAGGCCTAGCTTCTGTATCAAGAACTCGGCGAGCAGCGGCCCCTGTGTGCTGTCAATCGGGCAGACCCTGAACACCGTGTCAAACCCTTGTGCGGTCAACCTGGGGTTACTCGATGTGGGTGTGATCTCGACGATGCCGGCAGCATGGTACACGGCTGATGCGGGTATAGATACGCCGCTGTCCTTGTGCCCCACTACCGCCACCACACCTTGCGAGATCAGTTTGTTGGCGACCTCGGTGGCCTTGTTCGGGTTGGCCCCGTCGTCTGCGGGCACGATCTCTATCTTCTTGCCCAGCAGGCCGCCATCGGCGTTCATCTGGTCAGCCGCCAGTTGCGCCCCCTGCCATATCTGGATGCCCCCATCGGCGGTGTCGCCCGTGTAGGGCGCGGCCACCCCGATCTTGATGCTGCCATTAAAGGTGGGCGTTGGCTTCACGCCTGCATCGCAGCCCGCGAGCAGACATGCGGCCACGACGATAAAGACTATTGTTTTGCACAGGAAGCGTTTCATATCTATTTGCTCAATCCATACACGCTGTCCAACGCATCGGACGTTGCCTTCAGCGCCTCTACCTCTTCTTTGAGGCTGGCTGACACCTGGTCGGTGGCTGTCGAGAGGCTCAATACCTCCGATGAACGTATACTCAGCACCTGCGAGAGTATCGTGTCAAGGGTGCTGAGAGCGTTGTCGAGTTGGGCGCGCCATCGGTTCAGCGCCTCGTTGGTGTCGTTGTAGTTCTGAAGCTGCTGGCGCTTGCCGTCCAGCGCCGCCTGGTACTGGCCCTGTGCGAAGTCATCTTTCTCACTCTTGACGGCTTGCTCAAGCCTACTGATGTCGCTGGACAGGGTCGTGACATTCACGCTGGATGACTTCAGCGATGCCTGTAGGCTCTGCGCTTTGAGAGCTATGTCATAAATTGTATGCACCAACTCGTCCAGGTCGCCCGTCGAGTCGAGCAGCGCCTTGTGGATGCCGGGGTCGTCGGTGGCGGCCACCGCGTCCTGTATGCGTTTGCGCGTGTCCATCGCCTGCACCAGCGCGTTCCGGTAGCCGCCCGACAGCTTGTTGAGGTCCAGCTTTTGTACCCGCTCGGGGTACAGCACCTCGTTCAGCACCTGCTTCGATTCTTGCGCGTCTTGCAGCGTGCTGTACACGATGAAGCCATAAAAGGCCAGCCCCACCACGAAGAACCAGTAGCTCACCGTGAAGCCAACAATAATCGTGATCGCCAGCACAGCCGCCGCAAGCGGGCTGATCATGGCGTTCACCAGCAGTATCCTGAACTTCTGGTCCCTCGTAGGCTGCTTTATCGGTTGGCTGTCCGGCGACTTCATAACTTGGCTGCCCCATTCCCAAGTAGCACTGAAGCAAAAAACCACACTAGCACGCCCCCGAACAGCAGCCCTAGCATTACCAGCGAAAAGATTACGTCTATCTTACGCTTGATCGGTTTGAGCATCGCCACCCGCTCGGCCAGCGCCTTCGAATTGGTC
>JBBSGN010000365.1:0-4076 GCA_038254085.1 Chloroflexia bacterium
AGTCGTAGCAAACTAAATAGTGTCTCCCTGCGTATATACAAAGAGAAGGCCCGCCGAGAGGCAGGTTTGGCACGCAGTTTGCCATGTAGGTGGTCCAGTGCCCCCACCTTATGTGCAAAAAGGATGTTCATAACCGTCTTGAACTTTTGAACCTCAAGGCGTAATGATACGTTATATAAGATAAGCAAAACAGAAACAGCCGTCCGAAACCCTGAGGGACATTGACTAGCGGCTAAGTCGAGCGGGCGGTTGTATAAAGTGAGGTAAATAAAATGATGCAGAATCAGGCAGAAGATAGAGTTAGATTGAGGCGTGTGCTGCCCGAACGGGCAATTGCGCTCGCTATGGAGAATCGTTGGTCGGAAGCGGCAGATGTGAACCGCAAGATCATCGAGCTTTATCCGAACGACGCCGACGCCTACAACCGGCTAGGCAAAGCCCTACTGGAGATGGGGCGCTACCGCGACGCGCTGGCGACCTACCAGAAGGCGGTCGAGCTGGACCCCAACAACATAATCGCTAAAAAGAACGTCGAGAGGCTGGTACACCTGGCCGATAAGGCCCCAGTACAGGCGCGCGATGAGACTAGGCTACAAGCCAAGCCCTCCGAGCGCGAGCCTGAGCGGATCAACCCTAATATCTTCATAGAGGAAACAGGCAAGACCGGCCTGACCACCTTGATCAAGCTGGGCGACGCCGCCGCGCTCCTCAAGTTGAGCGCGGGCGACCGCGTAGAATTGCGTGTCAACGAGCCTGCCCTTGAGGTGTACGACGAGAACAGCCAGTACATCGGCTCGGTAGAGCCTAAGCTGGCTAAACGGCTGATCGGGCTGATGCAGGGGGGCAACCGCTACACGGCGGCGGTCGCTACCATATCAGGCGACTCGCTTACGATAATCATACGCGAGACCTACCAGCACCCGTCGCAACGCGGCAAGCTCTCCTTCCCACCAAAGGCGCTGCCGACCGGCGCGTACCGCCCGTATATGAGGGAAGGCGCGCTCCGCTACGGTATGGAAGAAGAGGACGAAGGGCTGTTCGACTTTGATGCCGACGAGGCCGACAGCGACGAAGAGGAAGCCGAAGAGGAAGCCGACTACGAAGAGGAAGAGGCCGAAGAGGAAGAGGTCTAAGCCACTTTCTAAAGTAAACAAGCGAAAATAAACAGACAGCCCGCAAAAGGCTGTCTGTTTATTTTCGCTTACGCGCTACTTGTTTATCAGGAACGCAAGAGCGATCAGTACCACGATGCAGATCGCCGTCAGGATTATCAGCCTGCGTATGTCGCTCCGCACGTAATGCATCTCTTCTTCGATGCTAAGGGCGGGCATAGCAAGGCGCATTCGTGCGCTGCGGGCCGCCGAAGCCGAAGAAGCGCGGCGCTGGACTGCGGCGGCTGTGCTCGTGACGGCCTGGCTCCGGGTTTGCCTGGGCAGAGTGGCTGCTGCCGGGCCTGAAGTTGCCCTGGCGCTGGTTGGGGTGGGCGTATGCTCCGTCGCGTCGTCAGCAACGGGTGAGTACTCGGCCTCGTCCTGCTCGACAACTGTGCGCGTGACAATTGTGCGCGTGACGGTAGCGCGGGTCTGGGCCTGGGCGGCCATCCGCTTGCGCCACTGCTCTTCCTTGCTGCGCTGCTGGCCGGTCTTGGTCTTCTTAGCCATCTTGAACTGGTTCTCCTCTACTTTCCGCTCTCCTATAATCAGGAACCGCTCTGCCGCTCCGAGTCGGGCGGGACTACCTTATATTCGCCTTCAACGTACTCGCTACCCTGCCCTGAGACGCGCTGTGTGGGCGTGCCGGTGTTGGGTGGAGGCGACTGCCAATAGGTATTGTTCGCGCCGGGGGGCTGATTTGTGGGTTTGCTAGTGCTTACACTGCCGCTCACGTCGTAACCCAGGGCGCGCCTATGCTCGTCCACCACATAGCTAGGAGCAAAGCGCATCATCACGTTCATGCCCAGCAAAATAACAGCCAGATCGTCAACTTCGCCTATTACAGGAAGAAAATCCGGTATGAAGTCGAACGGTGAAATGAAATAGAGGGCCACCAAAGCCGGTATACCAAACCGTACCCAGGAAGGCACTCGCGGGTCGTTGATCAATCGCCATGCCAGGCGACCGTTCTCGATTAGCTGTCCCATAGTCCCCATCTAACCCCCGAACTCAGGCCGATAAAAACGGACCTGATATTAGCATACTACAGCCGAGCCCTTTGCGGCCCAATCCTCACTCGCAGTCTCACTATTATAACGGACGAAGCGCACTTTATGCAACTTCTGCGGCCATAAAGAGGCAGAGGGTATAAAGGATCGTAGCTTTGAACCACAAAGGCACGGAGGACACGAAGATTCTACCATTGATTCTATAGTTTTCAAGGTCGTGAATCTTCGTGTCCTTCGTGCCTTTGTGGTTCAAAATAAACCGGTCGTTTGGCTTGACTTTTGCGCTTTTTACGTGTATAATTAGAACGGAAGTACGAGTTTACTGGATGTAAATGAGAGCCGAATGTTAGTGTATTAGTTAGCCAAAAGTGAGTAAAGAGATGAACAAAGAGAACCTCAAAATCCTCAGCAACCGCCCCGCGATTTCGCACGAGCAGGCGGCTGAAGTGCTGTTTAATTGCGCGTCGCTGTTGCAGATGGCGGGTGCGAACGAGTACCGCATCGCCCGATACAGGGAGGCCGCCCGCACCCTCATGCGCCTCGGTCCGATATCCCTTGAGGCCGCGCTGGATGAGGAGCTGTGGCCCAAGTTGGGTCTCGGTAAGCGGCTGGGCAACAAGGTGCGCGAGCTGGTGCGCGACGGCACAATGAACTTCTACGTCGAGCTAAAGGCCGACCTCCCGCCCGCAGTGAACAGCTTGATGAACATAGCAGGGGTTGGCCCCAAGCTGGCGATCAGGCTGCACAAGGAGCTAGGCGTCAATTCGCCCACCGAACTGGCCGATGCTGCACGGCGCGGCCAGGTAATCAAGCTCAAAGGCTTCGGCCCCAAGCGCCAGGCCGCCTACGCCAACATCCAGGGTCCTAACCCTCCCACCGTGCCCAGTCTCAGCATCGTCCGCCCGGTTGAGGACGAAGAACTGCCACTGGCAGCGTAAGCGTAAAACGGACTCGTAAAGCGTAAAACGTAAGCAGTAAGAAGAAACCCCTTACGTTTTACAAGTCCGTTTTATTTCAGCCTATAAATCGTCAAATCCCCGTCCTTGTAGACCAGCTTATAGCCCGGTCTTTCGATGCCGCAATAGAGGCCGTCGAGGGCCGGGCGTATTACTGTGGGGTTGGGACAGTCGCCGCGCACGTTATCTACGGGGCCGCCTAGCTGGAGCATGGTCGCGCCGTACTGGTGGGCGATACGCTCAATGGTGCGTAGGTCATGGTTGGGGATCATCACGGCTTTACGGCTCGTGTGCCAGTTTACCTCCCACGGATCGCGGGTCATCACCACGTCCTGCGGTGTGCTGTGCGCGGCCAGCCATTGCATATCGGCCACGAAGCCGGTGGGCGTCGTGTCATCGTGCGTCTGCTGGGCGATGGCCGATATTGACGGCCAGAGTAGAGCAGCGACGGCTATCGGCAGCAAGAAGAGGCCCCAGCGCCTAGCCATACCTTCCCTCAGCGCGGCGCGCAGGTGGTCCCACAACCAGAAGACGCCCCAGGCGAGCAGCATGTAGAGCCAGGGCACCGCAACCTGGAAATAGCGGCCCTCGAAGTGCCAGTATAGCAGCACGAAGAGGGCGTACAGGCCGATGCTGAGGCCCACCATACCGAACAGGCTTGCTACTCGGCGCGTAAGGGCGGTCAGGCCCACAAGAGCGCCGGATAGGGGCAGCAGGCCAATCACGAAGTCGCCCGATTCCGGGTTCATCACCCCCTTTTGCCACACCCAGCCGAAGTTGTAGCCTACAGCGCTGAACAGGTTCTCGTATCCGAACTTGCCACCCACGATCCAGCGCGGGTGGGGCAACTCGCCGCCCACGTAGACCTTGTATATATCCTCCCAATTGTGGAGAGGCCAGTAACGCAATATCCAGGCGTCGTAGCTCTCGGTGCTGAAGAAGGGCTGGCCGAAGGCGAG
>JBBSGN010000366.1:0-4073 GCA_038254085.1 Chloroflexia bacterium
AAGGACGTTAAGGTTGCCAGGGATGTCATCACACGCCCTCCTTCTGCTGGACGACGGCTTCAATCGTATTCACGAGATGCTCGTCCACTTTCACAAGGCCCCCCGCCACAGCTGTCAGACCCTCGTTGAGCTTGGGGACCTCGCGGGGCAGGTATGAGGTCTCCTGCTCGATAGCGCGCAAGCCGAGCCGCAGCTTGGCAAGGAAGCTATCAGGCTTGCCGCCAATGGCTTCGAGGGTAACAGCTATCTGGACCAGATAGATTGCGAGCATGCCAAAGAAGATGACCACAACCAGCGCCGAAATGATTGTCAAGAGGATTAACATTGTCAGCCCCTCTAATGTCTAGTGACGCATGCAGGGCAGCCGGGGCAACCCTCCGCGTGTTGCTCGATAGCGCCCGCGCCTGCCACGATCTTCTTGGCCGTGTCGAGGATCGCACCCGCGTGACGATTTGTCTCAACGAGTTGGGGGATGTGGATCGTATTGTTTGCTACCAGTTTGCCGGTCGTCCAGATGTCCCCCGCGACGCCCAGGATGTTCTTAGCCGAGCCAAGCACCATCGTCAGCAGCAAAGCAACCACAATGGTGACGACCACCAACAGGCCGAGGGAAACCCACCAAACCAGGTAAATAGTCCCTTCCATATCTATTATGCCCTCCCTTGTCGCACGTCGGCTTCATGCAGAGCCGAGGCGACCTGCCCGGCGTGGGTGAGGATCGAGTCGGCCCCTGCGTTCAGTTGTATGGCAACGCTGTTGGTGTCTTGCAGTGCCCAAATCACCTGCGTATTGTCACGTATCTGCTTGACCAGGCCCAGCGCGGCGGTCGCGCCACGCTCGATGCTCTTCGCCGCCGCCAGCACAGCCAGCAGTAGCGCCGCCGCAATCACGACCACCACTGCCGTGATGCCCAGGCCGATATACCATGCGGTGAGAAGTTCCTGCTCAGTCATCGAGACCCCCTATTTTTACTCTTGTAAGGATTTTAGATTTTGGATTTTGGATTTTGGATTTTGGATTGCATCCCTAGGTTCGGCAAATCCAAAATCTAAAATCCTTCATCCTTTGCCAGGTCTTGCTGCGCCGGCGGACTGTAGCTTTTCGTAGAAGTAGTGGACGGCCTTCTTGATCGGCCCAGGTTCAGCGACATGGCCCCAGCCGCTCGGCACGCGGCCATCCCTATCCCATTGCTGCTCTCTGTTCTGGAACTGCATAGTCAGGCGGCGGAGTGGGCGAACGAACGATCCTGTGGTTCGTGAAGCGGTAGAGGAGAGCGCAGCGCCTGGGGAACGCTTGTAGAAGGGCGCGAAGCGGTCGGGGAAGCCTGGCATGGTGCAGCCGATACAGACGCCGCCGGTGTTCATGCAGCCCCCGACGTGATTGATAGCGCCGCGCTTGGTGATGTTGCACTGCACGACAGGACCCCAGCAACCGATCTCTACCAGGCACTCCTTATCGCCGTACTCATCGGCAAATATGCCTTCCTCGTAGTAGCCGCCACGCACGCATTGCTGATGCACCGTGTCTTTGAATAGCCAGGCTGGACGACCCAATTCGTCGAACTCAGGGAGTGGCCCGAAGCCGTTGAGGAAGAGCAATACGGCATTGACGGTTTCTGTGAAGTTGTCGCCCACAGGGGAGCAACCGGGCACGTTGATCACGGGGAGGCCGAGGGCGCTAACGTAGTCTTCGCCGAGGAAGTCCATCACGCTCATAGCGCCCGTGGGGTTGCCGTAAGCGGCGGGGATGCCGCCCCAGGTTGCACACGTACCGATAGCAAATACAGCCGCCGCACCAGGGGCCAGTCGCTTGAGCCATTCGGACGTGGGGATGGGCTTATTCTGGCCGTCCACTGTCTCGACCCCCATGCCGCACCAGTAGCCACCCGTCTTGGCAGCAATGGTCTCGTTGGCGATAGAGCCTTCGTACATGACGACGTATGGAGCGTTCAGATTGCCTTCAGCCGCAAGTTCGTAGTTACGCATAAAGGCCTCACCCGATTCGACCGAGGTGACAGGGTGATGCAGCACAACGCGGGGTATGCCAGGTATGCGTCCGAGTAAAAGGTCCTCGACGCTAGGAGCGGTCGCACCCGTCACGGCGACAGTGCAGCCGTCACAACTCATGCCAGCGAGCCAGTACGCATGAGCCACCTTTACCGGGCCAAGCAATGCGCCGGAGCGTTCCTCTCCCGGATTCTTCTTCATCTCGCGCTCGGCGCTGGAGGTCATGTAATCCACAGCCCCCACACGCTCTTCCATATCGGCCTCGATTAGGGGTGAGCGGGGCATCGTTATTTGCTCGGGCATTACGAACTCCTTTGTTACATCCGCCAGGTTGCTCTCTTACATCCTGTTTGCTTTTATATCATATACCTTGCCCTAAGGGGTAAGGTCAAGACTATTCGGCAATATTGATGGGAAGACAGCCACAATCCGGCACAAAAGCCTGGCAAGCGCAGGCCTCCTCTTCAGGCTGAAGCTTACTTTGGAGCGTTTGGAGTGCGGCAATCTTAAGCTCGTGGTCCCGAATCTTGCGGGCGAAAAGGTCGTCCAGCTTTGTGCGGAGATCATTACAGCGCGAGTGACGAGCCATATCCATGAGTTGCCCTATCTCGGCGAGGGTCAATCCCAGGCGTTGCGCTCGACGTATGAACCTGAGTTGGTGGACCTGGCTCTCACCGTAGTAACGGTAACCATTCTCGCCACGCTGGGCGGATGGAAGTAGCCCAATGCGCTCGTAATAGCGGACCGTTTTGGTGGTAGTGTGCGCCTGCTCAGCAAGATCGCCGACAGTCAGGCGCCCGTTCACGCCACGCCCTCACCTACTGCTTGCTGCTCAGTCGTCGCCAGCAGTCTCGACACCAGTTGATCTACCATGCCAACGTAAGCCGGTTGTGGCTCACGGTCCAGTATTGGGGTACCCGCGTTATCCGCCTGCCGCACATCGTCGTCAAAGGGGAGCACAGCTATAATTTCGAGATCGCGCTCCGCGCAGTAGTGGCGGATCGCTACCTCATCCTGGGGGGAGCGTACTTTGTTCGCTACTACGTAAACCTGCTTAATACCCAGGCCTCGTGCCAGGTTCGCGGTACGCCCGGTAGTCTCGAGTGAGCGGTAGTACGGCTCGGTCACTACGAGCATCATATCGGTCTGGCGGACGGTGCCCCGGCTCATATGCTCGATGGACGCTTCCATATCGACGATGGTAAGCTGCTGTGCATGCTCCATCAACTGGCCGAGCATGCCACGCACGGTGGCATGTGCTCCGCACAGTCAGCCAGCGCCCGGGTGGTCCACGCGCGCCGTCAGCATCAAAGTGACACCGTCGGGGGCCGGTACACCATGGTCAGAGGTTATATCTTCGATAGACTGCGTAAGGACCGTCTGTTTGGTGCCCGAGGCATCTGCGCGCTCTTCGATTATGGTGCGCGGCAAGGGATGTAGAGTGGCCAGTCCCGAGGAGGTAACACCGAGCGCAACTCCCAGGTTGGGGTTGGGATCGCCGTCTATCGCGAGGACGGAAAAGCCACGCCGGGCAAAGAGCCGAGCCAGCGTGGCAGAGAGTGTGGTCTTTCCTGAGCCACCTTTACCGGAAACTGCAAGTTTCATGGCGCGTATCCTTCCGTGGGGTTACTGGAGTATTGAAGAATTATCAAGCGTTCGATACAATTGCCCGATTGTCTATTATACCAGTAAGCAACGGACCGTCAAGGCATTCCAGTCAGGCGCATTGACAACTCACTGAAAGCCTGGTATAATTTCGGTGAAACCCATCCCAGGGGGGTAGGGTATCATGACGAAGGAGATAGACATGAGATCAGAAACAACCAAGCAAGAAGCCCTGAGGCGCCTCGCATATATCGAGGGACACCTGAAGGGGATACGCAAGATGGTCGAGGAAGACCAGTACTGCGTGGACGTCCTGTAAAGTTGGAAATTAAGTGGCACCATTTCTTGGTGACTGTTAGGCCATAGGGATCCTTTGTTACTCGGTTCCGATAACCAGGCTTTCCCACGCCGCTTCCACCACTTCCGCTGTCACCACCTGCATCTCGTTTATCTGCAGTATCC
>JBBSGN010000367.1:0-4064 GCA_038254085.1 Chloroflexia bacterium
ACCACAAGCACCCCCATCGCCATGCGCGCCGAGAACGGGCGGCTATGCGCCTTGGCGGCCCGGACCGAGGACTGGGCGCGAATCTTGCCTCATTACAGGTACGTGGACGTGTTGCACCGGGAGGGCAACTGCAAATGGGTGCGGATGTCGGCATGGCGCAACTTCGTGCCGGTCACCTGGACCGCCATCGAGTCGATAGAACCGGGCACCGAAGAGAGGCCGGGGCGCATAACTTTCCGGCATATAAGAGGGCTTGTGCGCGGCATGGAGGTCGAATGGTCCTTCCAACCCAGGCCTGAACAAGGGGATGTGCTGGTGAGCATTTCCCACCGCCTGGACCGTGTCCCCTTCCCCACGAACGTCCTCGGCAACCGCCTCACCGAGTTGATAGTAGGCAAGGGTTTCATAGGCTACATCGCGGGGAAGACGCTCAGGCGCATAAAGGAGTTGGTGGAAAGCGAAATGTGAAATGTAAGTGTTTTTCCTTACGTTTTACGTTTTAGACAAGGACAGGCATCTATTTGAACGACACTACACCAAGACCCAGGCGGGTAGTTATTACAGGAATAGGGGCGATTACGCCGATTGGCAGCGGGCGGGACGGGCTGTGGGAGGGCATGCTGGCGGGGCGGTCGGCGGTGAAGCGCATAGACCGCTTCGACCCGTCGCCTTTTCGCTCGCAGGTGGCTGCGCAGATAGACGACTTCGACCCACTCGACCATCTGGAGGCCACACGGGCCAGGCGGCTCGACCGCTATTCGCAGTTCGCAATCGCGGCGGCCCAGCAGGCGGTTCTCGATTCGGGTCTGTGCCTCTCCTCGCGGGATGCCGAGTGGACGGGGGTCTACCTGGGCAGCGCGCTGGGCGGTCTATCCTTCGCTGAGGAACAGCATTCAGCCTTCATGGGCAAGGGACTGCGAGCCGTGAGCAATATATTGGCCCTCACCGTGTTTGGGTCGGCGGCCTCGTGCAACGTGGCTATGGAGATGGGTCTATTCGGCCCCAACCAGACCAACGCCAACTCGTGCGCGTCGGGTGCTGTAGCTATAGGAGAAGCGTTCCGGCTGGTGAAGAACGGCACGGCGCGGGTGATGCTGGCGGGCGGCGCAGAAGCGCCTCTTGCCCCGCTCATCCACGGGGCCTTCGACGTGATCCGGGCCATATCGGGCAACTCCAACGACGAACCTTCCGTAGCGTCTCGCCCATTTGACAAGTGCCGCGATGGGTTCGTGATGTCCGAAGGGTCGGCAGTGTTGGTGTTGGAAGAATATGGGCACGCACTGGCGCGCGGGGCGACTATCTACGCGGAAATCCTCGGTTATGCCACCACCACCGACGCCTTTCACATGACCGCCCCCCGGCCCGACGGCGCTCAGACGATTCGCGTAATGCGCGAGGCGCTTGCCGAGGCGCACCTCAAGCCGTCCGAGATTGAGTACATCAGCGCACACGCCTCGGCTACCCCTCTGAACGACAAAAGCGAGACGGCGGCGATCAAAGAGGTCTTTGGGGATGCTGCTTACAGAGTGCCCATGAGCGGCACCAAAGGTATACACGGCCATGCCCTCGGCGCAAGCGGCGCGTTCGAGTTAGCCATTAGCTGCCTCGCCATGCAGCACGACTACCTCCCACCCACCATCAACCTGCACCACCCCGACCCTGAGTGCGACCTCGACTACATCCCCAACGAAGGCCGCCACCAACGAGTCAACACCATCCTCTCCAACTCCTTCGGCTTTGGCGGCATCAACGCCTGCCTGGTACTGGGGAGGGTGTAAAACGTAAAGCGTGAAACGTGATGCATGAATAACTAAACGCAGAGACGCAGAGAGCGCAGAGGACCACGCAGAGATTCTATTGTTTTTGTTTACGTTTTATGTTTCACGTTTTACGTGTCTCCATCGCGGGCACGTAGTACTTGTCCGTATACTCTTTTACCTGGCGGGCGATTGAGAAGGTGGGGGCCAGCGTGACTATGGCCTCCTTCATGGTGGCGAGCCAGGCGTCGGGAAGGCCCGATTTGTTGCGGTCGTAGAAACGCGGAACGATCTGCTCCTCCAGGAGCGAGTAGAGCGACTCCACGTCGTGCCAATCCTGCTCGTTGGGGTTGCCATACTCGACCGCTTCGCCTATAGCCCAACCATTCTTGCCGTTATACCCCTCGGCCCACCAGCCGTCCAGGATCGAGCAGTTAGGCACGCCGTTGAGCGACGCCTTCATGCCGCTGGTGCCGCTCGCCTCGTGAGGCCGACGCGGGGTGTTCAGCCAGACATCCACCCCGTGCGTCATGTAGCGAGCCACGTTCATGTCATACTCTTCAAGGAAGACGATCTTCCCCTGAAAGCCCTCGTGCTTGGCTGCCCAGTTCACCTGCTGGATAAACTGCTTGCCCGGCTCGTCCTTGGGGTGCGACTTGCCCGCGAATATAATCTGCACCGGCTGGCCGGGCCTGTTCAGGATGCCGCTCAGACGTTGCGCGTCGCTGAATATAAGCGTGGCCCGCTTGTACGTGGCGAAGCGCCGGGCAAAGCCGATAGTCAGCGCCTCCGGGTCGAGCATGGGCACATTGGGCAGCGGCGTGCCCGTGCGGTTATACCAGGCAATCAAGCGGCCTCTGGCGAACTCTATCAGGTCGCGCTTCAACTTCTGGTGGATGGCCCAAAGCTCGCTGTCCAGTGCATCGTAAATGGGCGACCAGATGCTAAGGTCGTCCACATGCTGATACCACCCCTCGCCCAGATACTTGGTGTAGAAGTCATTCAACTCGGCGGCCAGCCATGTGCCGGTATGCACTCCGTTCGTGATCGAGCCAATCGGAACCTGGTCGAGTGGCAGGTTGGGCCACAACCAGTGCCACATATTGCGCGACACCCGCCCGTGCAGTTTGCTCACGCCGTTGTGGTAAGTGGACCCATTCAGCGCCAGCACCGTCATCCCAAAGCTAGGTCCCCAGGGTTGGCCCTCGCGCCCCAGATCCATAAAGTCCTCGCGGTCAATGCCTAGCTGCGACCAAAAGCCCGAGAAGTACTTGTCCATTAAATCTAGCGGGAAGGTGTCGTTGCCTGCGGCCACCGGCGTGTGCGTAGTGAAAATGGTGCGCGACGACACTTCCTTTAGCGCCTCCTTGAAGGTCTCGCCCGCCTGCAGCACGCGCTCGCGGGCAAGCTCAAGCACCAGGAAGGTGGCGTGCCCCTCGTTCATGTGCCATGCGTGGGGGTTGATGCCCATCGCCCGCAATGCTCGCACGCCGCCGATACCCAGCACTATCTCCTGGGTGACGCGCATCTCCTGGTCGCCACCGTACAGGCGGGCCGATAGTTCGCGGTCGGCTGAGGCGTTAGGGTGTATATCGGTGTCGAGCATAAAAAGGGTGAAGCGACCCACCTGGATGCGGTACACCTTTGCGTACACGCTCCTCCCAGGCAGTTGCACCTCCACTACCACTTCGCCGCCGTCTGGTCCCACGGCGGGCAACACCGGCACGTCGTCGAAGTCGAGTTTGTTGTACACCGCCTCCTGCCAGCCGTTGGCGTCAATCACCTGCCGGAAATAGCCCTGTGGGTAGAGGTAGCCAACAAAGACCATCGGCACGCCCAGGTCGGAAGCGCCCTTCGTGTGGTCGCCCGCCAGCACACCCAGGCCGCCAGAATAAATAGGCAGCGACTCGTGCAGCCCGAACTCGAAGGAGAAGTAGGCCACCGGCCCCTCTATTCCGGGGTGCGCCTCCGAATACCAGGTGACAGGGGCTGACATGTAGGTGTCGAGCTCGGCCATAACCGGGTCGTAAAGCGCCAGGTAATCGGGCTTTTCAGCCGCCGCCTTCAGGCTTGACTGCCGCACCTCATTGAGGAACTTGACTGGGTTGTGGTACACCATCTCCCACAAATCGGGGTCTACGTCCGAGTAGAGACGTTGGGCCTCCGGGTGCCAACTCCACCACAGGTTGTAGGCCAACTCCCCGAGCCGCCCAATGCGCTCAGGGATAAGCATATATTGCCCCGCAGGTTGAATCAGGTTCAAAGAGAACATCCTCCCTTAGTAATTGGTGGTTGGTAGTCGGTAGT
>JBBSGN010000368.1:0-4047 GCA_038254085.1 Chloroflexia bacterium
CCAGCATCTACATCACCTCTGCTAATCAGAAAGCGAAGAAGCGGGCCGGGTTCTCCACCAGCAGCGCCCGCGCGGCTTCTCTCGACATCCCCTCGGAGACCAGCCAGGGCAAGAAGCGCCACAGAATGTAGGTGAAACCCGGCCCGCCTTCACAAGAGGTCCAGTAAGATAGCCTGCCGAAGTCGCCCGATAACATTAGCTGGCCGCCGTAACCCTCGGACACCAGCCTCACGAGCATGGACACGCGGTCGCGGTCCGCCACGTACTTCTCTTTGCTTAGCTGGTCATAGATCAGATAAGCCCCAGTGTCGAGCAATGCTTTGTGGTAATCGTATTCCAGTTTGCGGTCCACGTGCCCCAGCGCTACTCTGCTAGGGTCTACCCCCTCCTCCTTGAAGATGGTGATCTGCTCCAGCCCCATCGTGCCGTTTTGCGTGTGGGTGGAGATAGGCGCGCCAGTGGCGAGGTGGGCGCGTGCTGCTGCCCGCAGCGCCTTCCCCTCGCCCTCAGTGATCGCGTTCAGGCTGCTTGCGCCTTTGATCACGCCTGCGCGCACGTCTGTGCCGTCCGCGCCCTCCGTCACGTCGCGGGCGAACATAGCCGTAAGCTGATCAACTGTGGCCGTCGCGGTTATGCGGCGCGAGAAGGCATCCTTATGCAGGCCGGTAGTCATGATGATCTGCACGCCGGACTGGACGGAGAGCTCGCATAGTTGCTGCGGGCGGCGGTTGTAGTCGGCTGGCGACATCTCGACCATGGACTGCCCACCCGCCAGCTTGAAGAGGCCAAGCTCGCTTGCTGCGGCCTCCGGGGAAAGCATAGTAAAATCGAGGTCGCCAAAGTCGGCGCTCCACTCGGGTGGCCCGCCCAGCAGGTGCTCATGGGCGTAGGTCACGCCAAGTCGCTCCGGCTCTATCGCCCCTGTGACGGTCATTACATACGGCATTGGATGCGCCCACCTCGGAATTTTGCTGGCACTCTACCTCTTGACGAGCGGCCAAAAGAAGCGTATACTCATTATAACATTATAATGAGTTGATTGCAAGCCCCATTTTTGGAAAGGATGGGAACGAATATGTTAGCCAGGTCAAACCTCATTCCCCTGTATGCCCAGGTGAAACAGACCTTGCAGGAGGAGATAGAAAATCGGTTGAAGTTGGGCGATGCCCTGCCCAGCGAGCCTGAACTTGAGAAGCGCTTCAAAGTGAGCCGCATCACCATACGCCGCGCCCTGGACGAGCTAGTCTCCGAAGGGTTTGTCGTGCGCCAGCAGGGCCGTGGCACGTTCGTCCGCGAGCAGCCAATAGCCCAGGAACTTCCTCTGTTACTTTCATGGTCTGCGCAAATGCGGCAGATGGGCTACGAGCCGAAGAGCACTAACTGCGAGATCGAGCTTGCGGAGCCGACCAAAGAGCAGGCCACGCTGCTGGAGCTTGCCCCGGGCGAGCAACTGGTGCGTATACGCCGGCTGCGATACGCCAACGAGGAGCCTATCTGCATCATGACCAACTACATTCCCGAGACGCTCGTGCCGGGCCTGGCGACCGGGGATCTGCTGGACGACTCCCTTTACGCAACAATGGCTGCTTACGGGGTGAGGCCCGCGCGCGCCGAAGACCGGGTGGAGGCCCGCTCGGCCAGCGAGTGGGAGGTGCATATGCTGCAGGTGGCGAAGTGGTCGCCCCTGCTGCAAGTCACCCGTCTGACCCGTGACGCAAACAACAAGCCCCTCTATATAGCTGTCGTGGCCAACCGGGCCGACAAATATGTGTACACCATCCACTTCGGCGTATAGTCGGACATCAGGAAGCATCTACATGCGCCGATCTACTTAATCAAGGGTTCTGATACTTATCGAGGCAGGAGGAAGCAGATCACATGAATACATCTGATGGTATGCCCGCGACTGAGAAGCTGACAACGCCGGTGCCGATCCTACCTACCAGCGTGATAGGCTCGTACGCATGGCCGGGCTGGATATGGAGCGGGCTTGAGGCTTACAGGCGCGGGGAGTTCGGCCCGGCGGATTGGAACGAGATGCTCGATGACGCCGTTGACATGGCAATACGCGACCAGGAAGACGCAGGCGTAGACATCATCTCGGATGGCGAGATGCGCCGGGTCGGTTTCTTTACAGCCGAGTTCTACAGCCACCTGACGGGTTTGCGCCCAATCGAGTCTGAGCGCAAGAAAGGTCCAGCCGGGCATGACCAGCAGCACAGGCTTGAGGTGCTAGAGCCGATCTCCGCGCCGAACGGTCTGGGAGTGGTCGCCGAGTACCAGTACGCGCGCCGCCGCACTCGCAAGCCTATCAAAGTGACTCTGCCTGGCCCCTTCACTCTCTCAGGCCGCCTTGCAACCGGTCCCGTGTACCAGCATCGCATGGATGCCGCCTGGGCTTTCGTGCCAATCTTGAACGCGGAGTTGCAGGCGCTCGAAGCGGTGGGCGCGGACTTTATCCAGATAGACGAGCCGTCCCCCGCTATCCACCCGGACAGTCCCACAGACTACGCCGAGCTATTCAATGCGGCGGTGCAAGGGATCGGCGTCAAGCTGGCCGCACATCTCTGCTTTGGCAACTATGTTGGCAGGCCCCTCGCCAAACGCACCTATGCCCCAGTACTGGACAGGATGCTCCGGTTCAGCGTGCATCAGTTGGTGCTGGAGTTCGCCAACCGCGAAATGGCCGAGCTTCCGTTGTGCAGGGAGATCGCCGCACACAAGGAGCTTGCAGTGGGGTTGATTGACGTGAAGAACTACTATATTGAAACGCCGGAAGATGTGGCCGCTTGCATACGGCAGGTACTTGAGTATGTGCCCGCAGAGAAGCTCACTGTTGTACCTGACTGCGGTTTCAGCCAGACTGCTCGCTGGGCATCGCGAGCTAAGTTGCAATCAATGGCCGAGGGCGCTCGCCTAGTGCGTGCGGAACTCGCCCAGACATTATGATTCGAGGTAGCAGTAGCAACGGAACGGAGAAGGGTTCCGACGCAAAGATGGGGGTAACGGGTTCAATATGGCTGTGTTGCAGCAAATGAGGCTAGGCCGAACGAAGGCGTGTTTATGCCAGGTGAGTGCGCACTCTAAGCTGCCAGCCCAAACGCTCTGGACACGAATCGGACTTGGCTTTTGATATCTCCTTTTGTTGGGCTGTGTTGCAACAACTGAAAAGGTCTGTTAGGGTGGGCTTACCGACCCTCGCTGTTCGCGATAGGAACCCCTTGCATGCCCACAAGCCCACAAAGCCTACCAAGCACCAACCAAAGCTCTTCAAATACAGACATTATGAGGCTGAGATCATTCTCTTGTGCGTGCGATGGTATTTGCGGTATTCCCTGAGCTACCGCGACCTGGAAGAAATCATGGTTGAACGAGGGCTGAGTGTAGATCATACCACTATCTACCGGCGGGTCCAGCGTTATGCGCCCATCTTTGAGAAGAAATGCAGGGTAAGACTCAGACCCACAAATGACCCCTGGCGACTGGACGAAACATACATAAAGGTTAAAGGTGTCTGGATGTATCTGTACAGAGCGGTTGACTCTGCCGGTGATACAGTGGAATTCATGCTCAGTCCCCGCAGGAATATCCAGGCAGCCAAACGCTTCTTCCGTAAAGCGCTACGAGCCAAACATACACTATCTCCTCGTGTTATCAACATGGACCGCACAACGTGGACCGCAACCCCTCGTACCCGAAGGCTGTGGGCAAACTCAAGAAGAAAGGCACTTTGCCACCTGCTTGTGAGCTACGACCCATCAAGTATTTGAACAACCTCGTCGAGCAGGATCACCGCTTTATCAAACGGAGAGTAAATCCAGGCATGGGATTTTGGACGTTCGAGACGGCCTGGCGAACCATTCAAGGGTACGAGGCAACCAACCAGTTACGGAAAGGACAAGTTCAGGGAACAACCAAAGGAGACATTCTGAGCCAGGTCCGGTTCGTATCCACGGTCTTCGGAGTGGTCGCCTAACCTACACCTACAACTCTGCAACTTATCATCACGCCCCCGTTTGAACTCGCTCAAGTTCTTGCAACACTGCC
>JBBSGN010000369.1:0-4036 GCA_038254085.1 Chloroflexia bacterium
AGTCAGAAGGGTGAAGACGAACAGGCCGAAGCGAGGATTGAGCAACGAGGGCCGCGGTCGGATGTTCCCGGCGTTATCAGGGTTCTCCCGCATGGATCAATCCTTCGCGCCGCGCAGGCCCAGCCAACCGGCGAGCAGGCATAGCAGCCCCACCGCTAGCAGGGATAGGCCAAGCGCGATTATGGCCCCACGTTGCATACCCATCTCTAGTATGTATACGATCCAAAGGTCGGCGGGGTGCTTCACGTCGGGGTTGTAGTACCAGCGCGGCTGCGAACTATAAGGTGGGACCGGCATGGCCTCGGCCACCCTATAACTGCCCGGCTGAGACCCCTGTGACATCGTTACGCCTTCCAGAACCACCCCCAGGTCTTCCTTGCGGCCCCCCTTTTGTACTCGCGACGGGTTCCAGGTATCGCTATGGATGGTCAGCACAGTCGGACTCGCACCCACTGGCAAAGAGTAATCGGCGCTTGCGGACGCTCCCATGACCGGCACATGCGCTATCGGCACACTCTGGCCGCCTATAAGTATAGACACATCGGCGCGTGGCAGTTGAGGAGGGCGGGGGTCGGCCAGGCGCAACGTAACCGACACCGGACCTCGCGACAGGTCGGGCCAGACCTCTATCACGCCGTTGCCGGTGGTCCACCGGGGCAAAGTCTCACTCCCCGCCGTGCTCCCGCCGCTATAGGAGAAGCCGCTCTTGAGTATGGCGGTGCCCGGAGGGTGCAGCAACATTACGAGCCAGTCAGCAGGACGCAGGCGCTGTCTGAGCAGGTCGAAGTTGCCCACGATGGGCGAGCCGGAAAAAGTCCAGTAGCGTACCTCCGCGTCGGTCTGGATGTTGACGTAGGTGTCGAAGTTGACCAGCACACCCAGCACGCTCACTGCGAACCCCAGCGCGGCCAGCACCGGCACTGCAAGGCGGCTCAGTTTGGTAGCGCGCCGCTCAGAGGGGGTAACGCTCGATGCGCCCCCTACAGCGCGTTGCATAACGGGCAGCATAGGCAGGAGGGCGAATGGCAGAAGTGGCACGAGATAGCGCGGTCCCCAGGAGCCGTCGCCATGCCAGAAGGTGTACATCCCGAACAGGGCCACGATAGCGGCGGCCAGCAGCATGACAAAGAGCGCCACCGCTCCATGCCTGCGCGCGAAACTGCGGAAGCCGAGGATAGATAGTAGTATGGGCGGGGCAAACCACACCAGCCCTTTGCCCGGCGACACCAGCAGCCCAAGCGCGCCCTCAATGAGCGGCGTCTGGAAGTTGCTTTTCAGGTCGGAGCCATAGCCGGTAGCGAGGGGGCTGCCGAAGAACGCCAGATTGTATACGAACAGAGGGACCAATCCCACGCCCAGCCCGAGCAGCCACCAAAGAGGCAAGATAGAGCGTCTCGGAGCAGAGACATCAGTGAGATGCCGAAGTTCGCGGCTGCCCCTCAGCGCCCACCAACTTAGATACACCAGGAAAGGGATGAGGGCCACCACATATTGCACCTTGACGGCAAGAGCAGCGGCGGACAACCCACCCGACAATAAGAGAAACAGCGCATCGCGACGGGAAGAGAGGCGAGCAGGGGCGGTAGGCAAAAGCAGCAGGTAGAAGGAGGCAAACAGGCACAACCCCACGAGCGGCTCAGAAAAGAAGGTGCGGCTGTGAGGCCACAGGAAGGTGCAAAAGGCCAACACGCCGGCGGCGAGGAGGCTGGCCCGCCGCGAATAGCCGAGGAGCAGCCCGGCAGCCGCGAACAGCCCGCAGATACCCGCCGCTATGAGCGCGTTATAGGAGGCCAGCACCAGGCGCAACGGGAAGCCCGCCTGCTCCTTCGGGACGATGCGGCCCAGGGTCTCGCCGAGAGCTACCCAGGGCACGGCGGCCAGCGATTGGCCCGGACCGTACTGGCTGTAGTGCTTGCCATTGACCCCAATCGCCTGGACTAGAGATTTGTTAGGCAGTTCCCACGAACCTTGCTCCACCAGCGACTCCGACACGGCGAGCATGGTCTCCTCGTCCCGTGAATACGTATGCCCCGACATAGTGAGGAGGTACACCCCTAGCACAAGTAGCATCAACGCCAGGGAAGGACCGAGTTTCGGGGGCTTAGGAGGCCGGGTCACAGAGGTGATTATAGGATAGTGAGCACGAGTGTACAACCTTACGGGAACGAACCGCCAAGACGCCAAGAACTCCAAGGTTTTATTGTTCCTTGGAGTTCTTGGCGGGTGCCCATTGATAATGGGCGGCTGGCGGTTATTTCACGAAACCGCTTACTTACACCCCTTACTCGCCATCAACTCACGGCCCATCAGGCCCAGCAGCACCTCGTAGGGCGTGCCTGTGTTCTCTGGGTGTAGCTCCAGGCGGGTGCGCTCGAAGTATTGGACGGTGTAGGTCTTGCCGTCGGCCTGGCTGACCTCCTGCGTAGGCTCGGAGAGTGGGTAGCCGAAGTTGATCAGGCCGTTGTGCGACTGCCAGTACTCGGCTAGCTTGCCCGACAGAGTGTGCCCGGTCTCCGGGAAGAAGGTCGCGCCGGGCAGCGTTTGCGAGGGGTCAACGGCTGGGTATCCTTTGCCGCTCGTGCGCTTCGCCACCAGGTCCGCGCCCAGGCGGGTAAGCTGGATGGTCAGTTTCAGCTTGGACGCCTTGTCGAGGCCCGCCCAGGCGGCCTCTCCCATCTTCCTCTCGTATTCGGGGTGTAGCTCGAAGCAGGCGCGCTCGAAGTATTGCACCAGCAGACCGCCCTCCTGTCGCTGGTCGGTGATGGGATAGCCGAAGGTTTCCAGGCCGCCGAAGCTCTTCCAGTACTTCTGAAAGTTCGCATATATCCAGTGCCCGGTCTGCGGGAAGTAGATGGGCGGCACGTAGTCGGGGTTGTCGGGCGGAGGCCGCCTGGTCTGGGCGGTGAGGGGCAGGTTGGAGGTGGTACGGCTGGGCAGGGGGTCGCCGGGCCAGCCGTCGCGGAGCAGGGGCATGGTGGGCTTCCACGCGCCGCTCACGTCAAGCAGGCCAAAGAAGTTCTCCTGGGTCTCCAGTCCGTCACGGCCAATCGGGTGGTCCCACAACTGCCACTGTAGTAGCCCGGCCAGGTCGGCTTTGCGCGCCCCCTTCAGCATGAGGTCGTACAGGTATAGCTGCTGCGACTGGCCATAGCTGGGGTCGAGGCAGGGTGGGCCGGTGGGCCAGCCGGTCTCTTCGAGGGCGATGGGCTTGGCGGTGTGGTCCTTTATGTAGGCGATCTGCCAGTCTATGTTACCGGCGTTGTAGCTGTGGAAGCTGAAGAAGTCGCTGATGTCGGCTGGGGTGCGCCCGCTAGCCTTATGCCCCAGAGCAGGCGCACCCGTTTTGTCAGCCACGAACAGGTTGTCGTACTGTGACATACCGACCGTGAGGAGGTGGTTGGGATCGAGGCGGCGCACCTCGGCGGCCATGCGGTCGAGCCAGGCGATAGAGGCGGCAGGGTCGTGCTGGTCGTTCCAGGTGGTGTACTGGTCAGGCTCGTTGTGCATATCCCAGGCCAGCACTCGGTCGTCGCTGGCGAAGGTGGGTATGATGCCTTGCAGGTATAGCTTGTTGCGGGCCTCGATCTCGGTGGGGGTGTGCCGTTTGTCGTCGGATGGGTCGTAGAAGTCGAACAGGGCGATTATCACCTTGAGGTCCATGTCGCCCGCCATCTGTACCATCTGCTGCAATTCGTTGAGATAGGTGGGCTTGACCTGGCCGGTGTCGAGGGCGGTCCAGCCCTGCTCAGGGTCGTAGGGAACCAGCACGCGCACGACGTTAGCGCCGAACTCCTTCACGCGGGCCAGGTCGCGGCGGGTGGCCTCGCCGTCCCACTGCATCCACATGTCGGCCCAGTAGTTGTCTTTGGGGTAGAAGTTCACCCCTTTGAGCTTGATAGGTTTGCCCCGAAAGATAAGCTGGTTGCCCTGCACCGTAACGAAATCGCCTGATGTTTGGGCGGGTGTGGGCTGCGCCGAAGGGAGCCAAAGAGTGGAAGCCAGCGCGATAAGCGCCAGCAGGATGCGAAGGCTGGAT
>JBBSGN010000370.1:0-4035 GCA_038254085.1 Chloroflexia bacterium
CTTCCTGCTGCGCGGCCTGCGCTCGAAGCGTCCGGGTGATTTCGTGTGGGCGGGGCTTGCGGCGGGCCTCAGTATGTACACTTACTACGGCACCCGCCTGCTTCCCTTTCTCCTGCTGGCCTTCCTCGCTTATTTGCTCATATTCCACTTCAGAACGTTCCGTGCGCATATGGGCCATTTCGCCATCATAGTGATGGCCCTGTTGGTCGGCTTCGGGCCACTGCTTGGCTACTTCATACAGAACCCGCAGATGTGGCCCAGCCGTGCCCTCAACAGGCTGAATGTGCTGCCTGTTATCCCTACTACCTGGGACGGATTGGTGAGCGACTGGAACATCCTGGCCCCGCTTGCCGGGCGCAACTTCCTCGGCTTGAGTGTGCTGGCGGACAAAGACACCGTTTACTGGGCGCCATTCCTATTGCCCTGGGAGGCGGCGTTGGTCGTGCTGGGGGTGGGGATATTGCTCTGGCGATGGCGGCAGCCCGCCTCCTTCCTGGTGCTGCTGTGGGGTCTGGGAGTGGTGTTGACCGGCGGCACGCTGATGGACGCGGATACAGTGCCCCATCTGAACAGCTGGACCCCCGCCTTCCCGGCCTTCTACCTGGCGCTGGCTCTACCTGCGTCGTTATGGCTGGGAGCGTTGTTGAGGCAGCCTAGACGGCAGGTCAGGTGGGCGGGCAGGGTCTTGTTGGTGTTAGCTCTGGCGTGGTCGCTGGCTGCCAATACCTATTTCTACCTGGTGCAGTATCCGCCTCGCGTGTTGCCCGATCACTCTTTGGAGGCCGTCCTGGGCCGGTACATCGAGAGTGTTGGGCAGGATACGGACGCGATGCTGGTGGGACGCACCTGGGCTTACACTCCTCTCGATGCGCCAGTGGCCGAGATGATGGCGCAACCGGGCACGCGGTTCGGTATTTTGCTTGACCCGAACCGAGACTTGCCACTCCTCCGCCAACCCTCCCGCAATCTGGCCTTCATCTTCTACAACGATATGTTCGACTACCTGCCCGTTGTGCAGGGTTACTATCCGGGCGGGAGGGTAAGCGAGCAGAGAACGCCCGACGGCATTCTTGTTGCCTATGGCTACTTCGTGCAGGCGAAGGAGGCGATGAGCCGCTATGGTGTGCTGGCTACAATCACGAGGGATGGCACGAGAGATGGCTCACAAAAAGAGGTCTTGTGGTCCGGCCAGGTGTCGAGGGTGGGCGAACTGCTGAACGGCCAGCCTCTCCTCTATCCATTCGTCGCCACATGGAGCGGGGCTTTCTATACGGGTGGAGGTGGGGCGGTCCGTGTGGGCGTGCCTGGGATAGAGTACTCTTACATTTCAGTAGGTGAGAAACAGGTGTCGCCAGGCGCACTCGTGAATGTTGCGCCTGGGTGGGTGCCGTTCAGCGTGCAGGTGCGCTTCGAGCGGCCCCAGCCGGTCCGCTTCTTCATGCAGCAAGGCGATCAGCCCCCAATTGAGGTGGACGCCAACCACCTATGGCCTAAGCCACCGAAATAGGACCGAGGACGATAGAAGATAGACGATAGACGATAGCTACTTGTCGTCCATCGTCCCCCGGAGGAAGGGCAACCCATGTACAACTCAACCCAAGAACTGGTAGAGACCCTTAGCGCCACGCCCGACACTCTCCGGGCGCTGCTGCGAGGTGTGACACAAGAGCGGGCATCCTCGGCGCGCGGAGGCGACGAGGGCTGGTCGGTGGTGGAGGTGGTGTGCCATCTGCGCGACGCCGAGGAACGCAGCATAGAGCGCATGAGGGCGATGCGCGACGAAGACAACCCACGCATCTCCGGCTACGACCAGGAGGCGTGGGCACGCGAGCGCAACTACGCCGCCACCGACCTGCGGGACGCCCTGGCCACCTTCCTACGCCTCCGCGCCCAGCATGTAGCCGAGCTGTCCGCCCTCTCGCCTGGTGAGTGGGAGCGCGTTGGTTTGCACGAGCAGTACGGCCCCGTGACGATAAGCAACCACACGCTGCACAAGGTGTGGCACGACGCTGTGCATCTGGCGCAGATTGGCAGGCAGTTGGAGGGATAAGAGACCCGTCTGATCAAGGATCCATCAATTTCCCATATGTGGAGAACTAAGTTGCACTGTGAAAAATACGTTGCGAGCTATGCTATAATCGCGACACGCCATCAGAACATAGTCGAAGCAAAATGACATCTGCCGTATAAGTGTATAAAGCTAAACAAGCACAAGGGCATCCCAGATCGGGATGCCCTTGTGCTTGTTTAGCTTGTTTGATTACCCTATGGACCCTTCCATCTGCAACTCGATCAGCCTGTTCAATTCTACCGCGTACTCCAAGGGGATTTCCTTGGTGATCGGCTCGATGAAACCGTTGACTACCATCGAGGTGGCTTCGTTCTCCGAGATGCCGCGAGACATCAGGTAGAACAACTGGTCCTCGCCCACCTTCGACACCGTAGCCTCGTGCTGCACTGTGGTCGAGTTGTTCGCCACGTTGATTGTCGGGTAGGTGTCCGAGCGAGCGTTCTCGCCGATCAGGAGCGCGTCGCACTTGACGTTGGCTTTGCAGTGATGCGCGTTCTCGGCTACTTCCAGCAGCCCGCGATAGGTGGCCCGCCCGGTGCCCTTCGATATGCTCTTCGACACCACGTTCGAGGTCGTGTAGGGGGCCTTGTGGACCATCTTCGCGCCCGCGTCCTGGTGCTGGCCGTTGCCCGCGAAGGCTACCGACAGCACGTCGCCTCTGGCCCCAGGCTCCATCATCCAGACCGCCGGGTACTTCATCGTCAGCTGGCTGCCCAGGTTGCCGTCCACCCACTCCATCGTCGCGTCCCGGTACGCCGCGGCCCGCTTGGTGACCAGGTTGTACACATTGTGCGACCAGTTCTGGATCGTGGTGTAGCGCACCCGCGCACTGTCCTTCACGATGATCTCTACCACAGCCGAATGGAGCGAGTTGGTGGTGTAGGTGGGCGCGGTGCAACCCTCTACGTAATGCACATACGAACCCGGCTCGGCGATGATAAGGGTGCGCTCGAACTGGCCCATGTTCTCGGCATTGATACGGAAATACGCCTGTAGAGGCACGTCTATATGGACGCCCTCCGGCACGTACACGAACGAGCCGCCCGACCACACAGCCGAGTTGAGCGAGGCGAACTTGTTGTCGCCCGCAGGTATAATTGTCGAGAAGTACTGCTTCACGATGTCGGGATACTCGCGCACGGCCGTGTCCATGTCGGTGAAGATAACGCCCTGCTTTTGCAGGTCTTCGCGCAGCGAATGGTAGATGACCTCCGACTCGTACTGTGCGCCCACGCCGGCCAGGTACTTCTTCTCGGCCTCCGGGATGCCCAGCCTGTCGAAGGTATTCTTGACCTCGGCGGGCACGTCCTCCCAGCTCTGGCTGTTCTTGTCGGACGCCTTCACGTAGTAGTAAATGTCGTTGAAGTCAATGTCGTTGAGCCAACCGCCCCACTGGGGCATCGGCTTGGCCTCGAAGAGCTTGAGGGCGCGCACACGGAACTTGGTCATCCACTCCGGCTCGCCCTTCATCTGAGAGATTTCGCGCACCATCTTCTCGTCTAGTCCCTTGCGCGACTTGAAGAAGTAGTTCTCGGGCATCGAGAAGCCGTACTTATAATCGTCCGAGGCAAGCCCCACGCTGGTCGTCTTGGTATCTGCAACCATTTTCTAACCCTCCGTTTTCCCCATTCATAACGCGGCAAATGCCACATTACGCCATATGTTGTACAATGTTCCCTTAGAGTTCCCTTAGAAAAGTGCAATCTTCGTATCGCGTACTGGGTGAATCGTAGACTCGCTTTTCTCTCTATTGTAATTATACTCTACTTATGCCTGTTTTTCAATACTTTACACAGCCAAAACTGTTTTTTCTCAGCAGTCGGTTGTCTACACGCACCGACTACCGACTACCGACTACTGACAACCGACTACCATGAAAGTCGCCCTAGTCCACGATTACCTCAATCAATATGGAGGCGCGGAGCGCGTATTGGAGGCGCTGCACGACGTGTACCCCGCCGCGC
>JBBSGN010000371.1:0-4031 GCA_038254085.1 Chloroflexia bacterium
GGCAAGGTGATTGATAACAAGGGCGTCCCCAAGGGCACCCTGGACCTCCACACAATTCTCACCACCGTCGCAGGCTCGAATCCTAAGCCTGACGGCCTCTTCTACGGCTGCACAAGCAGTACCGGTTGCCCGCTTGCTCGCAAGCAGATGAAAGACGTAGGCCTCGATATCCCGTTCGTGGGCGGCGATGGCATCGTCAACACGCAGTTCACGGACCAGGCGGGCGAGGCCGCAAACGGCAGCTACGGCACCGTTGCTGCGGTCAACGCGGCGACCCTTCCGGAAGCCAAGCAGTTCCTGACAGACTACAAGGCCAAGTTCGGCAGCGATGTGGGTTCGTACAGCGCTAACGCCTATGACGCGGCGAACATCATCATTGACGCGCTTAAGCGCGCCGGTACGGTCAGTCGTTCAGCCGTGGTGGACGCTCTTCAAAAGACCAAAGACTACAAGGGCGTAATCGGCACTACCGGCTTCGACGAGAACGGTGACACCACGAACAAGTGGATATCCATTAACGAAGTCAAAGACGGCAAGTGGACCTTCGTGGACCAGATCAAGTTCGAGAAGTAATTCACCGGGGTGGGGGCCTGTGCGTCTGGCCTCCCACCCCAGTTCGTTGGCTCAGACGGATTGGGTGGGCTATATAGTAGCCCGCCCAACCCGAACCCTAATCTTTACGTCCACCCCAGTCAAGAGGAGTAAGAAGCACGCATGGAGTTCTTCGATTGCCTTACAAGTGGTGGCCTTCACCAGTTGCTGCAGCAGTTGATCAACGGCCTGGCTAAAGGCTCGATCTACTCGCTGGTGGCCCTGGGCTATACAATGGTCTACGGCATTGTTGAGCTAATCAACTTTGCTCACGGCGACATCTTCATGCTGGGGTCGTTCATAGCCCTGGCCCTCTTCGGCTTCCTCGGCATCACCGGCACCATCCATGGCGGTCTTGCCACAATTATAGGCGTGCTACTGGCAGCCTTCGTCGGCACAATGTTGCTCACCGGCCTCATAGGCGTCGCGGTGGAGCGCATAGCATACAAGCCGCTGCGCAACGCACCCAAGCTGGCCCCCCTCATCTCCGCAATCGGCATGTCCTTTATCTTGCAGAACATCGGCCAGATTTGGCGTGGCCCTTCTCCCGTGTCCTTCCCCGAAGTTTTCGGAAACCCGTTCATTACTATCAGTTGGCTGGCCGACGTGCGCATCAACCTCAAAGAAACATTTGTGATCGTGGTCTGCATCTTCCTGATGGCTCTGCTGACTGTCTTCGTGCAGCGCAGCAAGCTGGGTAAGGCCATGCGCGCCACCGCCCAGGACCGCGACACCTCAGCACTCATGGGGATCAACGTCAACGCCACCATCACTCTCACATTCTTCATCGGCGCGGTTCTGGCGGGCGCGGCTGGCCTCATTTATGGCGTTTATTTCGGCAGCGTGTGGTTCGTCCAGGGCTTCCAGGCGGGTCTCAAAGCCTTCACCGCCGCCGTGCTTGGCGGCATCGGCAACATACCCGGCGCTATGCTCGGTGGCTTCCTCATTGGTCTCACAGAGGCCATGAGCGACCAGTACGGCAGTTGCATCGGCCTGGGCAGCCAATGGACCAACGCGGTCGTCTTTGCCGTGCTGATACTGATCCTCGTCTTCCGACCCTCCGGCCTCCTCGGCCAGCAGGTGCCGGAGAAAGCGTAAAGGAGAGCAGCCATGATGTCCTCCGCCGAACCCCGCCCCGTCGGAGCCAGCCGAGGCCCGGCTACCACCCCGACCAACGGCGCAGAGCCCGGCCGTCGCGGCACACGCTCCATCCAGCCTGCCCTCATCGGCGGCCTGGGCGTGCTGCTCTTCCTGGTCATCTACCCGCTGTTTAATACGCGGGGCGTCGGCATCCAGCCCGATGTGGCTATCAGCACGCTGGCCGACACCGGCGTGTACGTGCTGCTCGCGCTCGGCCTCAACATCGTGGTCGGCTACGCGGGCCTGCTCGACCTCGGATATGCCGCCTTCTTTGCTATCGGCTCCTACACCTACGCGCTCCTGGCCTCGCCCCAATTCGGCTTTCACCTCTCTTTCTGGGTACTCCTGTTTATAGCGGCGGGGGTGGCGGCCCTGTTCGGCGCGATCCTGGGCGCGCCCACCCTGCGCTTACGCGGCGACTACCTGGCGATTGTCACCCTGGGTTTCGGCGAGATCGTGCCCACCTTTTTCCTCAACGCCGATCCTATTACCGGCGGCACCAACGGCATTTCCGGCGTTGACCACCCCATCCTGGGCGTTCCCGGCGCCACTGCTGGCTTCAACTTTGGCTTCGACCCTCGGCCCTATTACTACCTCGTGCTAATCATGGTCGTCATCGCCGTCTTCGCCATCCGGCGCCTCCGCGATTCGAGATTGGGCCGCGCATGGATGGCGGTCCGCGAGGACGAGTTGGCCGCCGCTGCAATGGGTATAGACACCACCCGCGTGAAGCTGCTGGCGTTCAGCATGGGCGCGGCCTTCTCCGGCTTCGCGGGGTGCGTGTACGGCTCTAAGCTGGGCTTTATCGGCCCCGGCCAGTTTGACTTCAACGTGTCGGTGTTCGTCCTGTGCATGATAATTCTGGGGGGAATGGGCAACATCTGGGGCGTGATCACCGGCGCTGTGACCCTTTATGTCCTCCAGACCTATGTGCTTACTCAGCTACCCAACTTCCTTAAGACGTTCGGCACACAGAACCACATAGGTTTCCTCGTTACCACCGATTTTTCCGGCCTGCGATACCTCTTCTATGGAGTGGCCCTTGTGGCGATGATGTTACTGAGACCTGAAGGGCTCATACCAAGCGCGCGCCGCCGCGCCGAACTGCACCCCGAAACCGCAGAAGTGGCCGAGCGCGAGAGCGAACAACAGCTATACGATGTGCGAGAAGCCGGCCAGCAAGCCCCCAACACGCGGGGCGGGGACGAGGTATAATATGGCACAAAATCTCCCAGCAACTCCTCAGCCTTCTGGCGGCAGGCAAACAAACCCCTTAGCTGAGGCGTCTGCCGAGCCTCAGTCTAACGCGCCCGCAGCGCCGGTTATGGACGATACGGGCGCGGGCGGCAAGATGCTGCTCCGCGCGGTCAACATCGTCAAGCAGTTCGGCGGCCTCACCGCCGTCAACAAGGTTGACTTCACTATCCCACGCGGCTCTATCGTGAGCCTGATTGGCCCCAACGGCGCAGGCAAGACCACCTTCTTCAATACCCTCACCGGCCTCTACAAGCCGACCAGCGGCCAGATGTGGTTCAACGGGCGCACAATCGCGGGCCTCAATCCGGCCAGGGTCACAGCGATGGGCATCGCCCGCACCTTCCAGAACATCCGCCTGTTCAGCAACATGACGGCCCTCGAAAACGTGCTGGTCGGCCAACACCCACGCCTCACCGCGGGCGTGTTGGGCGCGGTCTTACGCCCGCCTGCCGTCCGCCGCGAAGAAGAGCGCGCGGACCGAAAGGCCAGAGACCTCCTCGCGTTCACCGATTTGGCGGGCATGGAAGATGAATACGCCAAGAACCTTCCGTATGGCGACCAGCGCCGCCTCGAAGTGGCCCGCGCCCTAGCGAGCGACCCACAACTGCTCCTCCTGGACGAGCCGACCGCAGGCATGAACCCTCTGGAGACCGCCGATATGATGCGCTTCATCCGCCGCCTGCGCGACGAGCGCGGCCTGACCATCCTCCTTATCGAGCACGACATGAAGGTGGTTATGAGCATCTCGGACCGCGTGTCGGTCCTCGACTACGGCGTAAAAATCGCCGAGGGCACTCCCGACGAGGTGCGGTCAGACCCGCACGTAATAGAGGCATATTTGGGACGCGGGGCTACTGCGAACGCTTGATGTGTCGTGGCCCGATGGCCCGATATATCAGGCAAGTATAGAACCATGAGTGAGTTGCTAGCCAAGCTGACGACGACCCACCACCCACCAAAAGTAACGGGCGTCGGTCGGCGGTCGTCCTAACATAGCAAACACTGAACAAATGAGCAAATTTTTCCCCAACTTGAATTAGACA
>JBBSGN010000372.1:0-4028 GCA_038254085.1 Chloroflexia bacterium
CCTACATTCGAGCCACCGCTGCAAGCGGGCTTGGTTATCTCGGAAGATCGGGAGCGGTACCTGAGCTAATTGAGGCGTTCTTGAAGGATCCTGCTCTCTATGTTCGATGCGATGCAGCACTGTCCTTAGGGTCTGTACAAGAATAACCTTTCATGCTGCTAAGGCGAGCCGTGCCGCTTGGCGGGGTCGGATCGTATAATTCCAACTGGGACAGCTATCATGCATGTGCAAATTGAGTTGGGCCATCTCCTCGCCGGACACCTTCACCCCCGTGGGGTAGTGGGTTCTGATCCGCATCGCTTCCACCCGCAACCCCTTTTCCGTGCGCGTGTCGCGCAGATAGCTCAACATGACGTCCCATGTCCGCAACGGGCACCCTGCCCACGTCTTGCTGATTTCGCTAAACAAGCGGTGTTCGATGGGGTTCCACTTCGACGTACCAGGTGGGTAGTGGCACACCGTCACTTCCAATCCGTACTGATCGGCAATCTGCTCTTGCAGCGTCGCTACGCTCCGAGGCTTTCCAGACCCGCGACCGCGCACTGTTACTACCCCCTCCATCCGCTTCGATCATCAAGCGTGTGGCGTGTGGATAGCAGCGCCTCAATTCGCTCGCGCACCAGCGCTCCAGACAATCGACCGCGAATTCGGGTGTATCTGCCGACTCCCCAACCACCACCCAGCCGAGATTGCGCGCGCTATCGTAGATCCCATACGGCACCGCCCGCCCCAGCCCCTCCGACGGAAAATCATGCACCGAAACCGCCTCCGGGGCGGTGCCCCACGCCCGTCCTGGGTTCCTAAAGTTGCCAATCAACTCCTTCTTCTTGGTATCGACGCTCAACACCGGCTGACCGCACTCCACATGGGCGGCCCGTTGGGTGGCAATAAGCCCAAACTGCGTATCGCGGTCGGGATGCGCGGGGCCTGCCAACTCCTTGCGATTGACACGCAAGCGATAGTCTGCCTGGTGCAGCAGGCGGCGGATCACCGGCAGGCTGACTGGGTGCCCCTCCTCGACCAAGCGAGCCTGAATATCACGCAGGCGGCAGTTCAACCATTTCTCGCTCGATTGCGGATCGCCTGCGGTATGAGGTGCAACGATCCACAACAAGGTGGCAATCAGCATAGGATCTTTTTTTCGGCTCGTGGGCGCCCGCCGCCGGGTTGGCGTTGCCGCGCTGGAGGAGCGTTGGGCAAGCCTGCGGCTAACTCGGTGCGGCCCCGACGAATGGTTGGTAAGCTCAGGCCGGTAATGATGGTCAGTTGGGCCGCCGAGGGGCCAGAGGGATCGAGGGCCAAGGAGGCGACATACCAGCGGCGTTGCGGCTCGGTCAAGCGACTGAGCAATAGGTTGATCTGCTGATGGTATTGGGCCGGGGCCGACGCCGGTGCGGTTTGACACGTGGAACACCGACAAACATGAACGAGGGGACTGGAATCAGCCATTCGCCACGACCTCCTGGTAAGCTGATCCCAGTATACCCTGAAAGGTTATTCTTTTACAGACCCTTAGGGTGTAAAAAGGGGGACCCACAAGCCACGGCCATTGGGCCGAACCCCACAGATAAGGGCAAACCGAGCACGAAGCGCCATGTTGTGGTCGAGCGATGGGGCATCCCCCTCTCGGTGAAACTGACGGGTGCCAACACTCACGACTCTCGGGTGTTTGAGGAGATGATGGACAGCATCGAGCCTATCTCTCGTCCACGCGGCCAACCCGGACGTCCTCGCAAGCGCCCGGACAAGTGGCACGCTGACAAGGCTTATGACATACCGAGGTGTCGAAAGGCGTTGGGCAAGAGAGGCATCACAAGTGCCGCATAGCACGCAAAGGAGTAGAGAGCAGCCAGACGCTGGGCCGCTACAGATGGGTGGCGGAGCGCACCCTGTCGTGGCTGGACAACAATCGGCGGCTGACCATCCGCTATGAGCGTCGGACGACATTCACCTGGCTTTCCTTCATATCGGTTGTGCTCTCATCTGTCTCAGTCACCTGTTATGAAGGTTTTGAAAGGCGTTCTAAAAAGGGTGGGAGCCAGCTAGTCTTTCGTGTACGGTCCTGTGCTGATCCTGTGCGCTCGTCCGCCCGCCGAGAACTCCAGGTTGCGTATGAAGCCCACCTGCGCGCCCAAGTCTACCGCTTTTTCGCGGCCTGCCACTGGCGCGACCTGGCGGTTGTCCGGCATGTTCTTTGCCTGGTACGCGGGCATGTTGCTCATGCTTGTGCGTTCGTCTGGTTGGGCGGATGTGTCGCTCGATAACGCATCGGCCTCGGTATAGGTCAACTCTGCTCGCTCAAGTTCGCTGTAATCCTTGCTCATCAGGTTCTCCTTTGAGGCTAGATGCTGCCCTTGTCCGAATACTCTCCGAATACGCTCCGTAGCGCATCACTGATTTCGCCCAGCGTGCAAAGGCTTTCGACGCACTCTATTATAGGCGGCATCAGGTTATCGCTTGTGGCGGCGGTGTTCTTCAGTCGCTCAAGGGCAGACTGGACTTGCTTATCGTCACGCTCGCGCCGTAAGTTCTGTAGACGCTCCACCTGTTGGGCCTGCAACGCCGGGTCAATCTTCATTATGTCTGCGTGTGCCGACTCGCCCGATGTGAAGCGGTTGACCCCCACCACTACTCGCTGGCCGGAATCGACCTCGCTCTGCCATTGGAACGCAGCGTCCTGTATCTCGCTCTGCTGGAATCCAGCCTCGATTGCGGCCAATGTGCCTCCCATCGCGTCAATGAGCGCAAGGTACTTGTCTGCCCCTTCCTCAATGCTATTCGTCAGCGACTCCACGAAGTAGGAGCCTGCAAGCGGGTCCACTGTAGAAGGCACACCCGTCTCGTAGGCGATGATCTGCTGCGTGCGGAGGGCCGTCCGCGCCGACTGCTCGGTGGGCAAGGCCAGCGCCTCGTCCAGCGCGTTGGTGTGGAGCGACTGCGTGCCGCCCAGCACCGCCGACAGCGCCTGTATCGTTACCCGTACCACGTTGTTCTCCGGTTGGTGCGCGGTCAACGTCGAGCCTGCGGTTTGTGTGTGGAACCTGAGCATCATAGACTGCGGGTTTTGCGTCGAGAACCGGCTCTTCACAAGCCGGGCCCACATACGCCGCGCCGCTCTGAACTTGGCGATTTCCTCGAAAAAATCGCTGTGCGCGTTGAAGAAGAAGGCCAGACGAGGCGCGAACTCGTCAATCGGGACGCCGCGCCGCAACACCTCTTCGACATAAGCGATGGCGTTGGCGAGCGTGAACGCCACCTCCTGCACGGCCGAGGCGCCCTTCTCCCGTAGGTGGTAGCCGGAGATCGAGACCGTGTTCCACTTCGGCACGCGCTCGCGGCAGTAGGCGAACAGGTTGGTGGTGAGGCGCATCGACGGCTCGGGCGGGTAGATGAAGTTCCCGCGCGCGATGTACTCCTTGAGGATGTCGTTCTGGACGGTGCCGCTCAACACCTTTTGCTCTATCCCACGTCTGCGCGCAACGGCCATATAGAAGGCCAGTAGAATTGATGCGGTCGCGTTTATGGTCATGGAGGTGCTTACTTTGTCCAGTGGGAGGTCGGCCAGCAACATCTCCATGTCCTGGATAGAGCTTATAGCCACGCCGACCTTGCCGACCTCTCCGGAGGCGAGTGAGTGGTCGCTGTCGTAGCCCATTTGGGTAGGCAGATCGAACGCGACGGACAGGCCGGTCTGCCCCTGCTCCAACAGGTACTTGAAGCGCCGGTTGGTCTCCTGGGCGGTGCCGTACCCCGCGTACTGGCGCATGGTCCACAGCCGACCCCGGTACATGGTGGGCTGTACGCCCCGCGTGAAGGGTAGCTGTCCAGGGTAGCCCAACTCGCAGTCGTAATCAAGCCCCATGATGTCTTCGGGCGCGTAAAGTCGCTCGACCGGGATGCCGGAGGGCGTGCTGAACTCGGCCTTGCGCTCGGGCTTCCGCTTCAGCGCCGGTTCCAGCACATTCTCCTGCCACTCTCTTCGCTCTTCCGACATAGCTCTCCCTCGGTAGTCGGTAGTCGGTTATCGC
>JBBSGN010000373.1:0-4017 GCA_038254085.1 Chloroflexia bacterium
AGAAGGCACGGTGGCCTTGGTATGTCGTCGTTCCATACGTTGTTAGTCCCGAACCGGGCCCGCGCGTATCAACATCGGCAAAGAATGGAGCAATAATGGGCGGCGTATCGGCTCGGATCGTGAATGGCGTGTAGATGCTCTGTGGGCCCTGGAACGTCACGTTGCCATTATTGTTGACCCAGAGACTGCTATAGGTGCGGCCGAAGAAGTTGAGCGCGAAAGGCAGCGCCACCTGGTTGGAGGACCCGTCATCGTTGGCTGGTATCGCGTTAGAGGTGCAGCCTTGGTCCCTCACGACCGCCCCGGCGAAGGCCGAGGTGGGAAGTAGCCACAACGCCGCGAATACGAACGCGGCTGCTGTCCGAGATGCCGAGCGCGAGGCACTCGTCTCACGCATCTGGAGCGACGTCTACGGGCTTAGGGCGGACCTCGTCCTGCGAGAAGGGCTTCGCGAGTAACCGGAACGACGGTCTGAGTTCGAGGAGGCCGCGGCCGGGTCTCTATGGCACCTGGCGCGCCTGCTGACGAGCCTCGATCGTTTCATGGAGCGCTATGGCAGCGAGATCTTGGCGGGCTCGGCCAGCTTCAACGCCGAAAGGCTGATCCGGCTGGCTGGCTGGAGTGGCGAGGTGACGGCCGAGCAGGCCCGCGAGTTGCGGTATCGCCTCGCTCGTTGCGGGCATTGGAGTCGTGCGGACTTTCTCGAAACCCTAGTGCGCGCGTGAACGCAAAGGTCTTGGTAGTCGGGGGTGGCCCAGCAGGATGCTCGGCTGCCTTGATGGCGGCTGATCTTGGGGTCGACGTAGGCCTCATTGAGCGCGGGAAGATCGGGGGACAGGCGCGTCCTATCCCGACTATCCACAACCTCGCGGGCTTCACAGGCAGCGGGCTGAATTTCGCTGGCAACCTCGACCGACAGCTTCAGTCATCGGCGGTAGAAATCCACCGAGGAGAAGCGAGCGACATGCGCTGGGACCGGCGGAAATGCTCATACACCGTGACAACAGAGGACCGCACACACACCGCTCAGCACCTCATTCTCGCGATGGGGGCGAGGGTGCGTCCGGGGCGCTCACAACCTACTACCGGATCAACCACCTCTATGGCCATTAGCGCTACCAAAGCGCCCAATTACGTCATCAGTTGAGAGTACCTGGCCACGTCCAATGAATCGCTCTATAATAAGTATTCCGGCTGCATGTGCGTCCTCGCCGCCATGCGTGGCGCACGCATCGATCGCCACTACTGGCTCGACTTCTGCCTCGAATGCGTCCACGGCCGTCTTGAGCACGCAGCTGTCAGTGGCTATCCCGCAGATAACGAGGACGTCGCCGCTTTCCACACCGAGCGCTTCACGACCGGCCGACGTAAAGACCGTGTAGCCATCTTTATCGATAATGGTCGTAGCTCGCTGAGCAACCGACGAGTGCAAGGCGACCTCGTCGTCAGCGCGCAAGCGGGTCCAGTGGATCCACTTCTCGTATCCGCTTCCGGCTTGGTTGTGGAATCGCGAGAAGACTATTGGCCAGTCGCGTGACTCCCAGAAGTCCAGCAGCCTACTTATCATCGGCAACGCATGCTCGGTTCGAGCGTTCACGAAACCGTTCTGTACATCAATCACTACCAATGTAGGACTACTCATACTACCTTCCTCCATTGTGCATTATAGAATCACGGGCGGCGCTGAGCAATCCCTGAATGCGACTCGTCTCAACGATGGCTTCACGCGCGAGGCACAGCTGTGTGTTTTCGGTTGGTCCGGCGTGTGATAGTGCCCGAGCTAAGCGAGAGTGGTCTGCAATCGTAGCCGTTGCCGCTGCCGCGTCGCTCTCCGAAATAACGTTTGCGTAGCACCACGCCGCTTGCACTAGTAGTTCTAGCTCGACAAGGTCCGCCTCTTTGAGGGAGCGACGTTTGTCGATCGGCGCATACGACACACCCGACCACGCTGCGAACCCGTGCGCGACTCGTTGCACACCAAAGTCGTGCAGCTCCGCGGCAACGAAACCCTCGCGTAGGTAGGCGTCTTCTGTATCGGACGGGTGTGGCGGTTGGTCATCGTCGTCGGGTCGTCCTAGCAGAACCGAAGGCATAGCGAGCAACCCAAGCGCGGCCCTGTGTTCGTGCTCGGGCCAACCGTACTTGGCCACGTAGTAGAGAGACAACACATGTGAAGGGGTGGGTCGCTCGACCTCGTGGGAAAGGAGCGATCCGTGGGTGTCGAGCGCACCTTGCATCAGGCCGTGCAAGTCGATGTACGACTGCCGTCTCCACTCAGCCAGCGATCCGATTGTCTCAAAGGTCCGTTCTTCGCGGACGTGAGCGACGAGAACCCCGAACGGGAATGCGACAACGCGCGGTACAGGCGACGCAAGAGAGACTTCCGCAAAGCTAACCCCCCGAATCGCGCCGGTCACCGCACCAGGTTGAGCGCACAGGGTCTGAGCGCTGCGGGGCCCAATCCACACTGGTACGAACTTGGTCGATGCCACGGTGAACGGCGACCTGTGAACCACCCGGCGGGGGCCCCTCCAACCTCGCGGATGCTTGGTGGATCGTCGGCAAGTCGCAAAGCCACATCCTGTTGAGCCGGTTTGAGCACAGCGTCCATGTACTGGTCTTCTTCGTAGCCGGCGATTTGGCGAGCGGCGTGTGCCCGTTGCTTGTGTTTGACGAGGTCCACGTCTTCAGGCAGATCAATTGCTCGAAGGACGTTGTTGGATGGCCTCTCAAAGCCGTAGTGAACGAGGACGGCATGCTGATGGAGGCCGTGAACAGCGTCGCGGATGCAGTACTCGACCTTGTCGAGCATCATCTCGTCGATAGCATTCGCGTCGGCTTCGACGGAGAGTTCGCCGCCATCCGTTAAGACGGCCGATGCAATCTGACGAAAGCGCGTGACGCGATTGCGCACGAACGCGCCGTCCGGCAGGCTCCAGGAGGAGGGCGACCAGACACCCCAGATCGACCTCCTGGGGTTCGCAAGACGTCCCGACCTCTCCGCCAATTGTTATGTAGTTTCACTCAAGACGCTGCGCTCGCGTCTACAAAAGATTCCACTGGAATCTTTTGCCTGTCTCTCCGCCACAGCAATTATGTAGTTCTATCCTTCAGATTAGCTATATCTGTTGTACAATGGTGGTTATGCTTGTTATGGCGTTTTTTTCGTGGTGGTATGGGGCAGGTTGGAAGCAGGTCGCGCTAAGTTTTCAGAGCCGATTACAAGCTGTTATGGTCACATTTTCGGTTATGCAGTTGTTGCAAACGCTGTTCGCGCCTTGGCGACGAATCATAACCTATCCGGGTGCTAATATTAACGAGCGGGCCAGGGCATTGGCCGATAACCTCTTTAGCCGACTGGTTGGTTCGATGGTCAGGCTGCTGGTTTTATTGGCCGCTTTATTAGCATTGTTAGCGTGTGGATTGCTAACTCTTATCGAAATTATTGTCTGGCCGCTCCTACCGCTGTTGATACCAGCTAGCCTGATCGCGGGGATTATCGTATGAACGACCAGTTACAGCTTACTTCGGTGCGGGCGCAAGAAGCCCGCTTTGGCGCGGCCATAGGTCGCAGTGGGTTTTGGTTGCTATTGGGCACCAGCGTTGTATTAGGCGTGCTGGCCGTCGCTTTGGGCGTTGTTATTAACTGGCATATTGGCTTTTTAATGTTGCCGACGGCTATTATATGTTTACTGGTGGCTATTTGGTGGAAGCGACGTTTATCGGTGTTGCCGCCTGCGGGCAGCAGTTTAAATGAACGCTTAGGTGTGGATGTTCTGGCCCGGCTGAAGCCGGGTATGTCGCTGCAGCCTCAGGCCGTATGGGGTGCTTTGAGCGACCACTGGCAAGCCCGCTTCTTTACGAATCATCTACTGTTATCCAGCGATTTGATAGCTTCGCATTTACCAACCGACGAAGCAGCCTTAGCACCAGCGCTGGCCGCGGCGGCACAAATGGCCGATGGACAATCCTCTCAGATTATTGATATCGGCTATGTCGTGGCCGGCTTATTGCAAA
>JBBSGN010000374.1:0-4016 GCA_038254085.1 Chloroflexia bacterium
GTCAAACAACTCTTCAACCTCGATTGCCATATCGAGAGTAAGCAGGGTTACACCGAGGTCGCCGTCCACTCCGTCACCCTCACACATTGGTGGGAGGCCTGCGGCTTCACCAAGCTAGAGCCGCACGAAGGCCACTCCGGCAAGGGCTACGTACCACGCATACCCAACTCCATCCTCTACACTAACAGCCGCCAATGCTACACCTCCTTCCTGCGGGGCCTCTTCGAAGCCGACGGCACCGTAACCAACGGTGTGCCCTGCTGGACCACCGCCCAGAGTACCTTCTCAGCCCAGGTCAAAACCCTCATGCTGGCCCTCGGTTTCCCCACAACCACCAAGCACGACATCTCCGGTTGGGGCCAGTCTACCCTCTACGTCCTGCGCCTCCTCAACCAATCGTACAACGCCCCCTTCAAGGAGCAAATCGGGTTCATGGGCGCGCGAAAGCATGAAGCGATCAAGGTCAGTGTCCTCAGCCAATCAGCCCGCCACGATTTCATCTACCTTGAGCAGCCCTTGCTCGCAGGCGCTTTACGAGCTACCTCTAACCAGCACAACGCACTTGCTATATCAACCCGCCGTTACGGGGCCGTCACCCGCTCCAGCCTCAAGCGCCTTTATGAAGAGACCCAGAACCTCAGCATCGGCCACGCTCTCGGCTTCTATTACGACAAAGTAGCCTCCAACGAGGACGGCGGCGAGCAGCTAACCTACGACCTCTCCGTTCCCGAGAACGTCACCTATATCGCCAACGGCTTCGTCAGCCATAACACCATCGGCCTGGTAATGGATTGCGACACCACAGGCATCGAGCCCGACTTCGCCCTGGTCAAGTTCAAGAAGCTGGCCGGTGGCGGTTACTTCAAGATCATCAATCAGTCCGTGCCCTCCGCACTCACCTACCTCGGCTACTCGCCCGAGCAGATTGACGACATCATCAAATACTGCGTCGGTCACGGCACTCTGCAAGGCTCACCCGCCATAGACCACGACGCCCTCAAAGCTGCCGGCTTCGACGACGAGGCCCTCGCCCGCATCGAGGCGGCCCTCCCCAGCGCCTTCGAGCTAGGTTTCGCTTTCAGCCCCTTCGTCCTGGGCGAAGAGTTCTGCCGCGCCAACCTCAACCTCACCGACGAGCAGATCAACAGCCGCGAAGGCATCCTCCCGCATCTCGGCTTCAGCAAGGCCGACATAGCCGCCGCCAACGACTACGTCTGCGGTACTATGACCGTCGAGGGCGCGCCCCATCTGCGCGACGAGCACCTTCCCGTCTTCGACTGCGCCAACCGCTGTGGCCGTAAAGGCACTCGCTTCCTCAGCCCCGGCTCACACCTTCACATGATGGCTGCCGCCCAACCCTTCATCAGTGGCGCGATCTCAAAAACCATCAACACACCCGCCAACACCACCATCACCGAGGTCGAGGACATCTACATGAAGGCGTGGCGGCTCATGCTCAAGGCCGTAGCCATCTACCGCGACGGCTCCAAGCTCAGTCAACCTCTCAACAGCATGGGCGCTGAAGACGAGGCCGACGAAGCTGAAGAAGAGGCCCCAGGCATCCCGCTCACCCAGCGCGTCATGCAACTGGCCGCCGCCGGAGCCGACAACATGGCCCGTGAAGTCCGCCGCCAGAAGCTCCCCAACCGCCGCGCAGGCTACACCCAGAAGGCCACCATCCAGGGCCACAACATCTACGTCCGCACCGGCGAGTACGAGGACGGCGAGCTTGGCGAAATCTTTATAGACATGCACAAAGAGGGCGCGGCCTTCCGCTCGGTTATGAACTGCTTTGCTATCGCCGTCTCCCTCGGCCTCCAATACGGCGTGCCCCTCGAAGAGTACGTGGACGCCTTCGTCTACACTCGCTTCGAGCCGTCCGGGCGCGTGATCGGCAACGACCACATCAAGATGGTCACCTCCGTCATAGACTACGTCTTCCGCGAGCTTGCCATCTGCTACCTCGACCGCCTCGACCTCGCCCACCTGCCCGAAGGCCACGAGGCCACCCAGCCCGACTCGGTCCAAAACCTTGAAGGCCAACCCACCAAACCCAGAGCCGTGCCGCTCAACATCGGCCCTGCCACCGTCGCCACCCCCTCCCCACACCTACAGCCCGCCGCCCTCACCAACGGCAACGGTAACGGCCACACTAACACCAACGGTGCCGCCGCCAATACCACCAACGGCCACACCCCCCACACATCCGCCCACGCCGAGCTAGCCCAAACCTCGGTTCTCCTCAAGCCCGAGCCAACCCGCAGCGAGCAGATAGCCGAAGCCCGCCTCAAAGGCTACGAAGGCGACAACTGCCCCGAATGCGGACAATTCACCATGGTCCGCAACGGAACCTGTATGAAATGCGCCAGTTGCGGCAGCACAAGCGGGTGTAGTTAGGGACTATAACGGTGCAGTAAGAATAGACCAGTCGGGACCGCGATTAAGCCATCCCGACTGGTCTTTGATTAAAGGCAGATTCGCTGGCTGGGTGGGCACTGTGACAGATAGTGTTCTATAGCAGCAATTTGTGGTACAATCTTGATAGTACCAATGTTCCGAACCCGCCTGGATGATACCAAAACTGGTAGCCAACAACCGATGGGTTGCTAAACAAGGGGCAGGGAGCAAAACCATGCTAGAACAAGAACTGTCGTACTATAGTCAGAAGCTATCTGAATGGCTTGACGAGTACAGGGGTAGATTCGTACTTGTGAAAGACCACGAATTAATAGGTGTGTTCGACACCTTTGAGGATGGCGTTACCGAGGGAGCGCGTAGGTTCGGACTCTCGCCGTTCCTCGTGCGTCGTGTACAGGAGAATACGGAGGAAGTGAAGATACCGGCCTTTACACTTGGAGTACTCAATGCCCCACTTGAATATCCAGACACACGCCCAAGTACAAACGCCGGAGGGCACGATCAGCCAAGTACCCTCTAGCGATGCTCTTATTCAGGCGGGGCCGTGCCTCCAGGTAACTGTGGGCGTAGCCCAAAATATCGCCAATGAGCTTCTCCAGCAGGGCAAAGCAGTACCACAACCGATTTCCGGTATGGCGTTGATAGACACGGGCGCTAGCTCCACATGCGTGGATGCAGAAGCGGTACGGAAGCTGGGCTTGCCGGCAGTGGAGTAGTCAATATGGCTTCTGCTTCCCACGCGACCACTCAGCAGAACGTGTACCCTATCCAAATCGCAATAGCGGGCCTTCCCTTGCAGATAACGGCGGAACGGGCAATCAGTCTACCTCTTGCAAACCAGGGCTATATAGTCCTCATAGGACGTGATGTGCTTCGCATTTGCACCCTATTCTACAACGGCACGACAGGCGCGTACACTTTATCGGTGTGACAGCTTCTACTCGCCACCCCACACAGGAGGCCAACCACAATGACAATTACCCACATAGCATCCACCACCGTCCCCGTCAGCGACCCCGACAAAGCGATAGACTTCTACGTCAACAAACTCGGCTTCGAAAAACGCTCCGACCAACCCCTCGGCATAGCCGAAGGCGACACCTCCATTCGCTGGATCACCGTTGCGCCTCCAGGCGCCCAGACCGAAATCGTCCTCGCCCACGGCTATGGCCGCGACGCCGACCAGATTGGCAAGTTTGCCGGCATCGTCTTCGCCGTCTCCGACATCTATGCCACCTGCGAACAGCTTAAAGCCAATGGCGTCAAATTCACCGAAGATCCCACCCCCCAACCCTGGGGCATGGTCCAGGCTCTCATAGAAGACCAAGACGGCAACGGCCTTGTTTTAGTAGGCCAATAGTCAGTAGTCGGTAGTTGGTTAGTCGCCTCCGACTACCTCGGTCTTTTCCCCCTCGCATACGCCTCGCACATTGCCCCAAAATCCAAAATAACAAGGGGTGTCCCGTTTTACCCTCGAAATAGGATATATAAAGTAGAACATGTTCACCCCCTCCTGTTACGCAGCAAGAGGTACAGGTAATTAAAGTAATAGGGCCTCGCTGGTGCCCCTATCTTTCTTGGGTTCGGCCCCACCATAA
>JBBSGN010000375.1:0-4015 GCA_038254085.1 Chloroflexia bacterium
ATAGCCAATGTCAAAGGCGGCGGCAAGGTAGCGGTTATCGAAGGCAAGGCGGGCAACCCCTCCGGGCAGGACCGCCATGACGGTTTTGTAAGCGCTATTCAGGCTGCTTCCGGGTTCACCGTCGTGGCCAGCCAGCCTGCGGACTGGGATCGCGCCAAGGCCCTCAACGTTGCGACCAATATCCTCCAGTCGAACCCCGACGTGGTAGCCATCTATGCCTGCAATGACACGATGGCTCTGGGCGTTGTGGAGGCTGTGAAAGCAGCAGGCAAGCAGGGCAAGGTGATTGTCATCGGCACAGATGCTATCCCCGAAGCCCAGCAGGCAGTCAAGGCCGGTGATATGGCGGGCACGGTTGCCCAGTATCCGGCGGACGAGGCCCAGATAGCCACAGGGCTGGCGATCCTTGCGTTGCAGGGCAAGCCTGTGAGTGGTTTCGTACCCTCGCCTATAAAGCTGCTGACAAAGGGCGACATCAAGTAAGCGAGTTATGAGCTATGAGCTATGAGCTATGAGCTATGAGCTATCAGCGAGGTGCAGGGGCGAAGTCCTTGCCGAGGTTTGGGGTGTCCCCAATTCCTCCCTTCCTAATCAACTATGGGCTGATAGCTGATAGCTGATAGCTCATAGCTAACAAAGGAGACAGCCATGCCAACCTTTGGCGCACATGCATTCATCTGGGTCGGCGACTGGACGACTGAGACGGGCAGGCAGGCCATAGAGGCCGCCGGCAGAGCGGGCGTGGACTTCCTGGAGATACCCCTGCTGCGCCCCCAGGAGTTCGATGCTGCACTCACCCGTACACAACTCGCCGACAACGGGCTGAAGGCTGCCTGCTCTCTTGGACTGCCAGGGGAGGTGCACATGCCCGCACACCCGAAGGAGGCCACGGACTTCCTGCACCTGGCCCTGGATAAGACCGCCGAGGTGGGCGCTAATTTCCTCAGCGGGGTGCTCTACGGCAACCTAGGTTACCTGACGGGCGCGCCACCCACCCAAGAAGAGCGCGACACCTGCGCGCGGGTGCTGGCCGACGTGGCCGAATACGCAGGTAAGGCGGGCATAAAGCTTGGTTTGGAGCCTGTGAATCGCTACGAGACCTACCTGTTCAACACTGTAAGCGACACGTTAGACCTTATAGATGCCATGGACGCGGACAACGTATTCGTGCATGCGGATACCTACCACATGAACATCGAGGAAGCCGGATTCAAGCAGGCCATCTTGCGGGCCGGTCCCAAACTCGCCTATATCCACATGTCAGAGAGTGACCGCGGCGTTCCGGGTCAGGGTAACGTGCACTGGAGCGAAGTCTTCGAGGGTCTCGCAGAAATAGGGTACCTCGGGCCTCTGGTCCTCGAATCATTCGCGGCTGTGAACCCCGACCTTGCAGGCGCGACCTGTATGTGGCGCACGCCATACTACACGTCGGACCAACTGGCACGAGAGGGAATCGCGTTCCTGCGGGAAGGTGCGGCGAGGGTAGGGCTTCCCTGACATGAGCCCGCCCGGTGGACCCTTGTTCCTGGGGATCGACCTTGGTACATCGCGCCTCAAACTGCAAGTGATAGACACGCGTGCCGAGCCGGTCGCGGAGGCGGCTGCGCCCGTTCAGATGTCCATCCCGCAGCCCGGTTGGGCTGAACAGCAGCCGTCCGAGTGGTGGAGTGCGCTCGTAGATGCTTGCCGCGATCTTTTTGTGCAGGATAGCCTCGAGCCCGCTCGCATTGCTGCGGTGGGTCTGACGGGGCAAATGCACGGGGCCGTGTTTCTGGGCAGAGGTGGAGAGGCCTTGCGGCCCAGCCTGATCTGGGCTGACGCTCGCACAACCGAGCAAGTCGCGCAGATCAGACACGACGTGCCCCTGGCCAACCTGACCCGCATCACCGGCAACGCACCGAACACCAGCTTCACCGCTACCAAAATAATGTGGGTGCGCCAGCATGAGCCTGATGTACTCGCTCGCACCTCGATGGTGCTGCTCCCTAAGGATTACCTGCGATACCGCCTCACCGGCGACTATGCCACCGACGTGTCTGACGCTTCTGCTACTCTGCTGTTCGATCTGAACAAGCGCACCTGGTCGGAGGACCTGCTCGATGCGTTCGATATCTCCCGTGCCATACTGCCGGAAGTCCACGAATCCAAAGTGTTGACCGGCTGCATAACCGCCGAGGCTTCCAGAGCCACGGGCATTCCCGAAGGCGTGCCGGTGGTCGCCGGGGGAGGGGATGCTGAGTGCGGTGCGCTGGGGCTTGGGCTGGCGGGTAGCCCCAAAGACGAGGGAGTGCTACTTTCCAACCTGGGTACCTCCGGGCAGATATTCGCAGTCACCAACTCGCCACAGGTTGATTCGCTGGGCAGGGTACACAGCCTTTGCCACGTGGTAGAGCGACGCTGGCATGTGATGGGAGCTATCCTTTCAGGCGGGGTGGCGCTGAGTTGGGTGCGCAATCTGCTTAACCTCGGCGGGCAGGGCCAGGTCTATGAAGCACCCGAATACGATACGCTCACCACTGAAGCAGCGCTCGCGGGCATAGGGGCCGGAGGGGTGCTGTTCCTTCCGTACTTGCTGGGCGAGCGCACACCGCACATGGACCCGGATGCCAGCGCCGCCTTCGTTGGGTTGCGGCTCCATCATACCCGGGCAAACATGGTACGCGCCGTCATGGAAGGCGTGGCGTTCGCCCTGCGCGACGGGCTTGAGGTGCTGCGCGAAATGGGCATTAGCCTGACAGAAGTACGCCTTGTGGGAGGCGGGGCTAGAAGCCCCCTCTGGAGGCAGATACAGCGGGACGTGTTCAACTTGCCCGTCCGGGTAGGCGTGGCTGAGCACGGAGCCGCTTATGGAGCGGCACTGCTGGCGGCTGTGGGAGCGCAAGCTTTCGAGAGCGTAGATGGCGCTCTGGCCGGCAAGTCGTGGGGGGAGATCTCACAGCCCGATCCCGAGGCCGCAGCCGAATACGAAAAAATATACACCAGATACCGGCAACTCTATCCTGCCCTCCACGGCATTTAGTCATAGCGCAATAGAAGGCAACGGCATCACATAAGCGTTCGCGGTGTATTCCGCGACTCCCTACCGGATAGGAGGACTTCAATGATTCGCAATGAGCAACTTGGGGCTGGGCTATGGGTTTTCGGGCGCACGGTAGACCGGTATGCCGCGGGTGGCTACGGCCCGGCAGTGCGCACACTCCAGGCTATCGAGCGGGCCGGACAGGTGGGCGGCATGGCCAACCTCGACATCAATTACCCCTTCGCTGAGCCTGACCTTCCGCCCGAGAAAGTGTTCGAAGCGATGGAGCGCCAGGGCCTGCGCGCCGCAGCGGTCTCGCCGAATGTCTTCAACAGCGATTTTCCGCGCGGCAGCTTCACGAGTCCCGATCCCCGCGATCGCCTGCGAGCCATTGACATAGGCAAGCGGTGCGCCGAGATAGCCCACGAATGGGGGGCCGATTACGTGAAGTTCTGGACTGGGCAGGACGGCTTTGACTACCCATTCCAGGCGGATTACGCCGAATTGTGGGATCTTTCAATTCGGGGCATAGAGGAGGTAGCACGCTCCGACCCCCAGATGAAGTTCGGCATCGAATACAAGCAGAGAGAACCGCGCACTCATATTATCTTCAGTACGGCGGCTCGGACACTTGTCGGCATCATGGAGATGGGCGTGGATAATGTCGGCATCGTGTACGACATGGGCCACTCGCTCGCCGCCAGGGAGACCCCGGCAGACGTCATACAACTCCTCCACAGGCACGGAAAGCTGCTGGGAGTGGAGTTGAACGACAACTGGCACGACTGGGACGACGATATGACCGTGGGCTCGGTCAACCTCATAGAGACGCTGGAGTACATATACGCGCTACGCCGCATTGATTGGCAGGGCCCGCTGTTGCTCGACCAGTTCCCTTACAGGGAGGACCCAATGGAAGCGGTGCGGACAAGCTTCCGCACAATGCGCGCCCTTGATCGCCTGCTCGATAAGCTCGATCTGAACGCGCTTGCCGAG
>JBBSGN010000376.1:0-4009 GCA_038254085.1 Chloroflexia bacterium
AGCACGGTTGTTCGCACATCAACGTCAACAGGCACACCAGTACCCACAGGTACAGCTTTTGTTTGCGAGGGCAGGGTGACTATCTGCCACCACACCGGCAACGGTGGTATGCACACTATTACAATAGACTGCCATGCGCTCCCGGCGCACTTGCGTCATGGAGATACCATTGGAGCATGTCCAGCCGGAACCCCTCGCGCTGGGGAGAATCCTTTCAGTGACGTCAATGCAAGCGACTACTTCTACGCCCCTGTTCTGGACCTGCACGATGCAGGCGCAATCAGCGGCTACGCGGACGGCACGTTCCGGCCGTATAACACCACAACCCGTTCTCAGTTCGTCAAAATAGTAGTGCTGGCCTTCCACGTCCCGCTGTATAACGGGGGCGAGCAGCATTTCTCTGACGTGCCGCGGAATCACCCCTTCTACGTTTATGTAGAAACTGCGCGGGCCGCTGGATTGGTGAACGGTTACGACGATGGTACGTTCCGACCTTACAATTACGTGACCAGGGGCCAGGTAGCCAAAGTGACGGTAAAGGCCGCTGGTCTGGAAGATATGAGCACGAATACTGCTACCTTTAGTGACGTGCCCGTAGGTTCACCCTTCTACGTTTATGTAGAGACGGCTTACGCCAACGGCATACTGAGCGGTTATGACAACGGTACGTTCAGGCCCTACGCTAACGCCACCCGAGGACAGGCAAGCAAAATTGTTGATTTGGCGACAAGTCCATGACAATTCGTAACATCTCATAGACAAGACAATGCCAGACAACCCTGGCATCCCTGTCAGGCCGCTAACGAGCTATTCGTATCTTAGACAGAAGGGGGGCCTTACGGCCTCCTTTCTGCTATTCCCTGCGAGACGTCTGTAAAGACGCCTTGCTACAGACAAGGCCGCGCAAGGTACAGCAGAGCAGACAGTTGCGGTCGGACACCCTGTGGACCCCGATGCGAACAGTCGCTATAAGCCTCCCTTCTAGTTATTACTCTCTCTTATATCTAGGTGCCGGGCCAGAAACAGCTTCTAATGCCCTTAGTCAGTTATTTCGGTAGCCCAGTTCTTGATTATAAAGAACAAATGTGCTATAATGCCTACATCGTTCAAGCTTCGTCCTGCCACCGACAACATTCCAAATATCATAGTAGAAGGAGAACATTACCATGGCACATCCCATTGTTCACGTTGAGATTCCGGCAGCCGACCCTAAAGCGGCGGCGGGCTTTTATTCCGACCTGTTTGGTTGGAAGACCGAGGTTGATCCCAACTTTGATTACTGGCAATTCCAGGCAGCGGGCGGACCGGGAGGTGGTTTCGTAAAGCTGGACGACACCACCAAGCCGGGAGATGTGGTGATATACATAGGGACAGATAACATCGAGAGCACGCTCGCCAAGGTCGAGTCTCTGGGTGGCAAGACTGTCGTTCCGAAGACCGAGATACCGAAGATGGGATGGTTCGCGATACTTAGCGACCCGACCGGCAACCGCATCGGCCTGTTCACCGAAACGCAACACCAGTCGTAGCGCCTTCCTATGACAGGGGAACGCGCTGTTTGAGCGTTCTGAAGAGGCCTGAGGACGGTTATAAAAGAGGTAAGCCAAATCGCTTACCTCTTTTTATTTTGCTTGTTCCACCCCAACCCTTTGTGTTATAATTAGCGTTGGCATTCTGAAAGGGGAACTTTCGAGAATGCAGGGTCAATGCGACCTTTTCGGTTTATCAAGCACGCCGTTTGACCTGTCGGGTCGTGCGTGGGCACAGCTAATTGTCTGCGTGCCTGGCGGGAGCGAAGGCGGCGGAAGACACAACGTTATGGAGGAAGAAAGATTGGCTAATACAGCAATGGATACAGATACGGGTATAGATGCGGATATAGCAGCGCCGCACGAGGATAACGCGCCGGTTGTCGAGCAGCCTGCCGCCCAGGTTGAACCTGAGCAGCCCACTCCTGCCGCCGAAGCGCAGCCTCAAGAGGCCCCACAGGAAGCACAGGGCCAGCGCGAAGTTCGCGGCGAGAGGACAGGCAACGGTAATACAGGTGGCAACGGCATCAGCATGAAGGCGTTACTAGAGGCGGGCGTTCACTTCGGGCACCAAACCAAGCGCTGGAACCCCAAGATGAAGCCCTATATCTTCACCGAGCGCAACGGCATCCATATTATTGACCTTCAGCAGACGGTTGCCGGCTTGCAGGCCGCCATGAACTATGTGAGCGACTTGATAGCCAACGGCGGCAAGGTGCTGTTCGTCGGCACCAAGAAGCAGGCCCAGGAAGCGATCAGCGAAGAGGCCGAGCGGGCGGGGCAGTACTTCGTCAACAAGCGTTGGATGGGTGGTATGCTTACCAACTTCGCCACCATACGCAACCGGCTTCGCTATTTGACGGACCTGGAGGCGCGGCAGGTGCGGGGCGAGTTTGCTGACCTGCCCAAAGCCGAGGCCAGCAAACTGCTGGAGCAGATTGAGAAGCTCAACGGATTGTTGGGGGGCATCAAGGAGATGCGCGATCTGCCTGACGCGGTGTTCATCGTGGACCCACGCCGCGAGCGCATAGCTATCACCGAGGCGATCAAGCTGGGTATTCCGGTCGTGGCGATGGTTGATACCAACTGCGACCCCGACGAGGTGGATTATATTATCCCCTCGAATGACGACGCGATTCGGGCCGTGCGCGTAATCTCCGGCAAGATGGCGGACGCCGCTATCGAGGGCCAGCAGCGCCGCGAGAGCCAGCGTGCTGACATAGACTACACAATCGAGCCGGGCGAATACAGCTTCGCCCCTGACGACGAAATCTAACGAATGACGAGTACCGAGTACCGAGTAAGCAAAACTAGCTCGGTACTCGGTACTCATTACTCGGTGCTCACATCGAGGAGGATAGCGAGAATTGGATATATCAGCAAACGATGTGAAGAAGCTGCGCGAGGAGACGGGCGCAGGAGTTATGGAGTGCAAGCGGGCGCTTCAGGACGCTGAGGGCAACATGGAGAAGGCCGCCGAGGCGCTTCGCCAGAAGGGGTTGACCAAGCACTTGAAGGTGGCGGGCCGCGAAGCCAACCAGGGGGTTATCGAGTCGTATATACACACCGGCGGGCGCATCGGCGCGCTGATAGAGGTCAATTGCGAGACTGACTTTGTTGCCCGCACCGAGGAGTTCCGCTCGCTAGCCCGCGAGGTAGCCATGCAGGTGGCCTCGATGGACCCGCAGACGGTCGGCACAATGGAGGGCGACGGCTCTACCGAAGGCGCTCTGCTCGACCAGGAGTACATACGCGACGCCCGCAAGACGATACGCGACCTGGTGAAGGAGACCATCGGCAAGGTAGGCGAGAACATACAGATCAGCCACTTCGTCCGCTTTGAAGTGGGGGCCAACCCGGTGACAGAGAACAATGAGGCCGGAGAGGCCCAAGCGAGCCAGCAATAAAATCATAACCGAAGGGCGAGCCGGAAACGGCTCGCCTTTTTGTATTTGCTCCAGTAGCATAGGCGCTTCCTCTAAACGCAAAGACGCAGAGACGCGAAGAACGCGCAGAGATTAAGGTATTGGTCTTGGCTATTCTTGTATTATTGTCTCTCAATCAGCAATAGAATCTTGGTGCGTCCTTTGCGTCTTTGCATTTCAATTGCCACTTAGCGGATGCAACCTGCATTGTTGCTTTATGGCGCGTAACCTGCTAGACTAGAGGGCAGGAGCATTGGACCAACCAGGAGGACTAAGAGGCATGGTCGAGGCGATGAAGCCCGCCGGCACACAAGACGGCATGGGGACAGAATCTTTGGAGCTAGCTCGACCGGCTGACCAGGCGGCTGACCAGGCAATTGAGCCGCGATACAAGCGCATACTGCTCAAATTGAGCGGCGAGGCGCTGGCCGGGGATGTAGGCTCCGGCATTGATCCTGCTATCGTCAACACGATAGCCGACCAGGTGAAAGACGTGGTGGATTCGGGCGTGCAGGTTGCGGTGGTGGTCGGCGGGGGCAACATCTGGCGGGGCAT
>JBBSGN010000377.1:0-4005 GCA_038254085.1 Chloroflexia bacterium
ACGTGGTACTCGCCGAAGCGCAGGCGGGGGTCGTCTATCACGTCCAGCTTTATCTCTTCCGAGAAGGGCATGCCGGTGCTTTGCGGGTGTATGCGCTTCAGCACCTCGCGCCGGAAAACCCACATGCCCGACTGCGAGTCGGCTATCCAGCGCAGCCACAGCACGCGGGTTGCATAGGTGAGTATCTTGTTGCCCAGCACGTTGCGAAAGCGCATCGCCTTCGGGTTGCGAAGCGGGAAGCGGCTGGCCGACACAAAATCGTAGTTATTCGCCAGCATGTAGTCTATTATCGGGCCGATAGAGTGGGTGGGGTAAGTGCCGTCGCCATCGGCGGTGGCGACGATGTGGCCGCACGCCGCAGGGAAGCCCGCGTGGTAGGCGCTGCCGTACCCCTTGCGCGTCTCGAACACCACCTGCGCGCCCAACTCCTGCGCTATCCGCCCCGTCTCATCGGTGGAATTATTGTCCACGACTACCACCTGGTCAACATAATCAGGCATAGACTTGAGGACCGCTGCTATCCCATGCTCCTCGTTGAAGCAGGGGATAACCACAGACACCGACAATCCTCTGTACATGCGCTCCTATACCGCTCTACTTGGCAACGGGGCCGCCGGGCTGCGGGTTGGCAGCGTTGGCAACGTTGGCACGCTTATCCTGCTCGCTGCCCCGGCGCTGGTAGGCGTCTTCGAGTATCTTCTCAAGGTCTTCGTTGGTGAACAGGAACGACTCGGACATCGTCTGGTAACCGCTCCGGTTGGCGGCGTACACGAGGCCGCGCACCAACAGGCCCTCTTTAAGCTCGATTATGCAGACCTCTTTGATGTTGTTCTGGTCAATGAAATAGCCTATGGCCCGGAGCACATCCTCGTACTCTATACGGCCCGTGCCGGTGTAGTTCAACATGGCTTGTTCTCCCCTACGTCTACATGCTGCGCGTGACTATTACGCCTGGTTGCATACGCGCAATTCGCCGGCTCTGTGTGGCAATGCGAATTATAGCACACACATGTAGCGGGCGCAAAATTGTGGTATAGTGGTCGCTGGTCAGAGGTCCGTCGCCGGTAGTCGGTCGTCAGTCGTCAGTCGTCAGTCGTCAGTCGCCATATGAAACTACCCTCAAAGATAGCGCGCATTGCGCTGGCATTACTTTCTCTTCAAGGCTTACTTCTCCTCCACGTATATAGCGTTGCGCGGGCAGAGGGGTCTGCGTGGCCGGACCAGTGGGTGGCTGATAGCGCCTTTTACAACGTGTGGGCGCGGGCCGACCAGCCGGTGGCGGCGGGGAGGGTTGCCCGCTCGTGGATGTGGGGGCCGGTGCCTTTCGCGGTTGCCAACGAGACCTATGCCGAGTCGCCCACCAGCCGCCGCCTTGTGGAATACCTCGACAAGGCGCGCATGGAGGTGAACGACCCCGCCGCCGACCGTGCTACATCCTGGTTCGTGACCAGTGGCCTGCTGGTGAACGAAATGGTGACGGGCCAGGTGCAGACCGGCAACAACCGCCTCGACCCACGCCCGCCCGCCGACGTGCCGGTGGCCGGCGACACGACAAGCCCCAACGCCCCCACCTACGCCACTTTCTCGCGCTATACCGGGCCTACACCCAAGTCGCTGGGCGCACTTGTCAAACAGCGCATAGCCAGGGACGGCACGCTCTCTGTGCTGTCCGGCCAGGGCGCGCCGAGCGACCCCAGGCTGTTCGGGCTGACCTCTTACGACGATGTGTCCAAGCACAACATCCCCGGCGTCTTCGTGGACTGGATGGGGCAGAGCGGCACCGTGCTGGAAGGTGGGCGCCTGACACAAGGAAGGCTGCTCGACCCACTGTACGTGCTGGGCCACCCGATAACCGAGGCGTACTGGGCGGACGTGCTGGTGAACGGCGCACCCACGAGCATATTGGTGCAACTGTTCGAGCGGCGGGCGCTCACCTACAACCCGAACAACGCCCCGCAGTGGCGCGTGGAGATGGCGAACGTGGGCCGCGCCTACTACGACTGGCGCTACAAAGGCAGCCCGGTCGAGCCTGCGATAGCCGTATCCGTCGGCAACGATAGTCTGCTGGTGCGCGGTTGGAACTGGCCTCCCGGCAATCCCGCGCATGTAGAAGTGGACCTGGCCGGGGGCCTCGCGCCTCTGGCAGGGCCACAAGACGCCACGCCCGACCCCTCAGGGCGTTTCTCCCTTGCGCTGCCCCTCAACGCCCAGCTACAGGGCGCCCTGCAATCGGGGGCCAACTTACAGGTAAAGGCAAATGGGCCTCAGTTCACAGCAGCCCTGCCCCTGGCCTCCAAAAGCAAGACGGGCAACGTTACCCTCGAAGGCACGATAAGCCAGGCGCCGGACGGGCAGGCAACTCCCCAAACGCTTCAGATGCGGACCCGCGACGGCAGCGAATGGACGCTCGATGTGGGCGCGAACAGTAAGCTAAATTACAGCGAAGGGAGCGTTGCGCCCGTTCAAGCGGTCAGGCCGGGCGCGTCCGTGAGCGTGAACGGCATCGCTTCGGGTGGGCGGGTGGCCGTCGCTGAGATGAACATTCTGTCCCTATCGCGTACCGGGGCGCACTTTGGCTACGCATGGCAGCCTGACGGCAAAAGCCTGCGAATAAGCGGCACCGGCTGGCCCGCCGAGCGCACAATCTCTTTCACCCTCACCAGGCCCAATATCGGGGAGCCACCCCCACTCACAACGGCGCGGGCTGACAGCAGAGGCAACCTGTCGGCCCTGGTGAAACTTCCCAACGGCGCGCCGACCGAGGGGCAATGGCTGTTCGCTACTGCCTCAGACAAGGGCGCTTTGCTGGCCCAGGTGGCTCTGCCGTTGGCAACCGACACCAGGTCGCCACAGCTAATCGCCCAATCGGCGGCGGGCGAACAGTTGGCGGGCGTGGGTAGCTATTGCTGGACGACCACGAACCAGCGGACGTGCGTGGACGCTATAGGCGCGCCCTTGCCAGGGGCCGGTTTGCAGGCGCAGGCGGGCGAGACGCTACTCCTGCGCTCACAGTACGGCCCCGACCCCAACGCCGGCCTCACCCCCGACACTTTCTCGGCGCACCTTTACCCCTACCCGGACAGCCAGATCACCCCAGACGGGCCGCTCTACTTCGCGCCCACTTCCCAGCCCGTCTATTCGACAGGTAGCATACCGGGCAGGCCCTTCAGCGTGGCTCTACCCACAACCCTCTCAAAAGGGCGGTACATCTTGCTGGTTGACGTGAAGTGGCCCGACGCGCCTGTAGGCAGTGGAAGCGCCACGTACGGGTTTACGCTGTCAGTAGTCGGTAGTCCGTAGTGCCCGGCAGATAAATCTGCGGGCAGCCGTGCTCGTCATCTCCATAGCCTCCACCACCACCCCTATCTCTTCCTCCGTCAATCCATACAACTCATACACCAGCCTGTCTATCTGCCGGTCCGTCGCCTCTATCTGCCGCCTGATAGCATTCTTCTGCTGCGGCGTGTTCGTCTCGGCCAACTGCTTGTGTAGGTCTAGCATTGTCTCAACCAACCTCACTATCTCGTCGTGCCGTTTCTTGTCTGCGGGGTCGGAGAAGTTGATGGTACGGATGGGAAAGTTAGCAAGTTCCTTTACCTTGAACTGAGGGAAGATTTTTCTTTGAAGCTTATCATATGTTTTAGAGAACCACATTGATAACAACCGTGAATTTATTAGACCGAGCAGGTACTTTAGAGAGATGCCGTCGAGTGGAAAGAACACGACCATACTGTTGATATCGTTATAGAACTGCTTATCCGTGAAAACGCCATGAACAAGATAAGGTGGTTTTGAAGGAATCTGCCGTACCAGAATTCGTTCCCCATCGAAAGGGACTGACTTTCTTGGCTCTGCTAGCCAATCTCCGTAACTTAAGTATTCGCCTGACCACACCAACTGATACCGTCGAACGTCAACACCATCTAAGTAACGCCCATAGGTATCATTGAGTTTAGAAATTGAATGAAAAACCCGATGATTCTTTTCATAATCTGTTAGTGTAAA
>JBBSGN010000378.1:0-3996 GCA_038254085.1 Chloroflexia bacterium
ATAGCAACCGCCCTGTATACGGTTAGTGCCAGCCAGGTAGTTACGTCGTGGACCTACACTTCCCCCTACACTCAGACAGCGTTGGTGCCTGGATGGGTCGACGCCTTGCGGGTGAGGACTGAGATTGACAACCCAACAACCTTCGGGCGCGCTATTGGCGTGCAGGTCGTCACTGTGAGTGCGAAGGCGGCTGCCGCTCTCAGAGGGGACAGCAATCACATGCCGCAAGGCCCAACTTGGCCTATGACTGCGATATATACTGGAACGCTTGATCCCAGCAGTGGCATCTGCAACCCGGTATTATTCTGGCAAAACACAGGCGGCAGCTTCAAGAATCTTGTTCAGCTCGGGGCACACCAGGGAGCAAGCTATGAAGGCGCCCATATGCAGGTGCTTACTCGATATGACACGCGTGGGATACTCAATGATGCAACGGGGAACACAAACTATGTCCAATGCCCTCCCGGGCAAACCCCCGGCAAGTGGGTGGCGAGTGGTAACTGCACGATTCCGGGCGGCGCCGCGCAAGGCACGTTTTGCTGTACCGGGTCTAACGGCAATGGACCTGTTGACGTAAACAACTGGATCACACATGACTTCACAGGGAGGATTTCGCTTACCGCGACCACCTGGCTGGATGAGAGCGGTCAGCCGCACGATTGGCGCTCCAGCTTTAACGCTAATGAAGTGGGAGATTGGCCGGAAGTTTACAACGGAGGCAACTTTGGTAATAATGTTCAACAGCCCCTCTACGACTCTATAACCGCGAATGGAACAGCGGATGATCTGGTACAGTATTATGGGGTTCACGTAGACAAAATCATGTACTTTTACGATAAAGCCGAAATCTGGGCAAAAGGGAACTACGCTTACTGTAACCCCCAGTGCCCGTTTGAATGGCACCCTATACAAGGTAACGACCTACCGAGTCGTATACATATGAAGTCGGCGCGGGTGTTTCGTTTTTATCAAGCCATGGCATCCCAAGGCGGATTCGATACTCCCGCCGCGCGCTGTAATGGTGTTTCCCGTCACTTTTCGACCAGTGGTTCGGAAATATACGGAATATTCGTTGGCGAAGAGATCACTGACCCTCCGGGAGACGGTGATCACGGTTTGTACAACTACGTTGGCTATATTGACCCCGGACCCTAGGTAGCTTTGCGGCTCCTTCGCAGCGCCAATGTGCCACGCTGCGAAGAGCAGTAAGACAGAACAACGGAAAAGAACAGAAGGGAGAACCGATAATTGAACCTGAACCGACGTGCAATTCTACTTGTAGTTAGCGGCCTGGTGGCGGCGTTAGCGGCGACCGTTGTGGTCTTCCTGCTCGCCTCCAATATCAGGCAGGCGCAGAACGCCACCGCAGCCGTGCCCGTAGAGCCGACCCAGGCCCCAGGCAAGACCGTCGTGGTGGCCGCCACCGACATAGGGGCCAACACAGTCATCACCAACGCCCAGCTAACCACCGCCTCCTACCCCGCCGACCTGGTGCCCGCCGACGCCATCACCGACACCGCCATCGCGGTCCACTCTACCTCCAAAGTCAACGTCTTCAGCGGCCAGATACTGCTCCAACGGCAATTCCTGGCGGCTAACGGGCGCACCGGCGCGTCGGTCAGCATCCCGCCCGGCAAGGTGCTGGTGGCCTTCCCCTCCACCGACATGCTCAACGCCACCGGCGCGGTGCAGGCGGGCGACCACGTAGACATCCTCCTGAGCATGCCAATCAGTGGCACCACCCGCCTCGACAACGGCGCGTCCACCGGCAGCCAGGAGGCGGCAGGCGGCAAGTCACTGGTCGTGCAAGGCACGTTGCAGAACATCGAGGTCTACACAGTAGGCTTCTGGTCACCGCCCGGCCAGGGCCAGGGGCAGCCCGCCGCAGGCAACGCCAAAGACAACGGCCTCAAAATCATCACCTTCATTGTGGACCATCAGGAGGCACTCATACTCAAGTACGTGAAGGACAGCGGCGGCACGATAGACCTCGCCGTGCGCTCCGCCGAGGACAAGAACATCGTCCAGACCGACCCCGTAACGCTAGACTACCTGGTAGACCTGTACGGCTTCGTCGGCCTGAACCCGAACAAACCTAAACCGTGAGGTGGGTGATGGGTGTTAGGTGCTGGGGTCGCATGCTGTTTGAGCAACCCACCGACCCCCAACACCCAATCCCTAACACCCAACACCCATCACCTATCACCCCTAGGAAGACCTATGCCAACATACCAGCCAAACATTCCATTAGTCATAATTGTTGACCCGGACGAGGCCGAGATGAACGCCACGCGGCGGATGCTGATCGAGTCGGAGCAGGCCCAGGTGGTGGGCACGGCCAGGGAGCGCGAAGGGATCGGTCACCTGATGTCCGCCGACCCCGATATCGTGCTGCTCGCTGTGGGCAACGACCTGGAAGACATCGGCCCCGCCGTCCACGAGATACACGACTACTCGCCGCGCTGCCAGGTGATACTGCTCCAGTCCCCGGACTCTACGCTGGACCTCGGCAGGGCGATGCGGGCTGGGGCGCGCGGCGTGGTCCGCAAGCCGATCTCGGCAGTCGAGCTTGTGAACACCATCCACGAAGTGTTCAGCGCCGAGCAGGCCAGGGTGCGCCGCATCGAGGAGGTGGCTAAACAGCGCGCCACCCAGGGCCGCGCCGGAGAAGTAATTACCGTCTTTAGCTCGAAGGGCGGGGTGGGTTGCACGGCCATCGCCAGCAACCTGGCAATCGCCCTGGCCGACATTACGAAGGCCAAGGTCGCCCTGGTGGACTATAATCTCCAGTTCGGCGATGTAGCGGTGCTGCTCAACCTGCAATCCACGCACGGCGTGCACGAGCTAATGAGGAGTGTAGACGACCTCGACAACGCCATCCTCGAAGACGTGATGGTGCTGCACCCGTCGGGCGTGCGCGTGCTGCTGCCCCCCGCCACCCTCGACCAGGTAGAGGACGTGGACACCGAGGGCATGGTTGCCATTATCAAGGCGCTCCGCAAATATTACGACTACGTGGTGATAGACACCTGGCACTCGATAGAAGAGACTACGCTGGCCCTCATGGACATGTCGAGCATACTGCTGCTCATTACCACGCCCGAAGTGCCCGCCCTCAGAAATACCCGCAGGCTGCTCGATATGGTACGAGAGCGGGCCGACCTGCGCGGCAAGGTGCGCATCGTAGCCAATCGCTATCCGAGCAAGAGCGCGGTGAGCATGAAAGACATCGAGCTTAGTCTGGGCGCTACACCGATAGCCACCATACCGAGCGACGGCCAGCTTGTAACGGCGGCCATCAACGAAGGCGTTTCGTTCGTCAGCAAGCGCAGTCCTGCCGCGAAAGGCGTGCTGGACCTCGCAAATGTGCTGGCCCAGCCGCGCATGATGCGGCAAAACAGGGCCGCTGCACCGGACACGGCCAACAACGCCAACGCACGGCGCACGACAGGGCCGCTTGGCCGCGCCAAGACATCAGGGAAGACGCCGTGACGGGACGGGACGACGGACGACCGAAATCAGCAGCAATCGTCCATCGTTCGTCGTCCGTCGTCCGCACAAAGGAGAACCTAAATGCCAGTAGTACGACGTAAAACCACCGGACCGCTGCCCAGCAGGGACCGGCAGAACGGAGATAGCCAGAACCCTACGAACGCCCATACACAGACCGGGTTGCTCTCCCCTACCGGCATGTTGGCGACCGGGATCACACGCGGCACGGGGCCGTTGGGGCAGAACGCCAGCAAGCAGGTGCTGGCCCAGGTCAAGAAACGCATCCACGGCAAGATTATCAGCGAGCTACGCGACAACATAGACCTGTCCGACGTGATCGGCACACGGAGCGAGATCGAGCGTCTCTTCAGCCGCTTCATGGGCGAGGAGAACGTGATCATCAGCAGGTCCGAGCGCGGCAAGCTGCAAAACCAGGTGATAGCCGAGATCCTTGGCTACGGCCCCATCCAGGAGCTAATCAACGATGACAACGTCAGCGAGATC
>JBBSGN010000379.1:0-3976 GCA_038254085.1 Chloroflexia bacterium
ACGGACGACGGACGACAACAGCTATCAGCCTTCTTATCTGCCTTCTCCCTTCTCCCTTCTCCCTTCTCCCTTCTCCCTTCTCCCTTCTCCCTTCTCCCTTCTCCCGTCGGTCGTCCGTCGTCCGTCGTCGGTCGTCGGTCGTCCGTCGTCGCCCACGTCACAGCCGCACAATCGTCACGCCCTCGCCGCCTTCTTCGGGCTTGGCGGTCTCGATTTCCTTCACAAGCGGGTGGGTTTTGAAGTACTCCCTCATGGCTTTGCGAAGAGCGCCGGTGCCCTTGCCGTGAATTACACGCAGGAAGGGCATACCGACCAGGGCGGCGTCGTTCAGGACGCTGTCCATCTCCTCGATAGCTTCCTCGGCGCGGCGACCCCTGAAGTCGTATTCGAGGCGCGGGGCGGCGGTGGGCATTTGTGTGGCGGCCCCCGCTACGCTCATGCCCGTGCCCGACGCAGGTGCGGCCTGGCGAGCGGCGCGAGCGGCGGTGGCTGTACGGCGCAGCGCCACGCCCGACACCGGCACGCGCATCTTGAACGCGCCCACCTGCACCTCGACCTGCCCGCTAATGTCGGGCACACTTAGCACTTCACCCTCCGCGCCCAGGCTCTGCACGTGCACGGTGTCTCCCGGACTAAGCGCGTGCGGTTTCACAGCCTGCCCCCTCGGTTGGGGACGAGCTTTCTTTTGTTGGGCGGCTTTCTCCCTCAGTTGGCGGTCCATCTCCTCGGCGCGGGTTTGCGCTTCCTGCATCCACTGGCGCGACAACGTTTCGTCCGACGTGGCGACCAAACCTGCTTCTACCCGGCCACGCAGCCTGCGTAGCTCGTCGCGCAGAGCTTGCAGTTCGCGCTCGGTCTGGGCGCGCGCATCCTCGGCGGCGCGGGCCTTGATATCCTCTATTTCGGCGAGATGACGGTCAAGCTCCCTCTGGCGCTGTTCGAGGTCGCGGCGGGCTAGCTCTGCCGTACCGCGCTCGCTACGGGCGGCTTCGCGCTCGGTGCGTATGTTCTCCAGCAGGTCCTCCACGTTTTGGGCGTGGGGGTCTATGAACTGGCGCGCCTTATTTATGATGGTGGGGCGCAGGCCCAGGCGCTCGGCTATAGCGAGGGCGTTACTCCTGCCCGGCACGCCTATCATCAGGCGGTAGGTGGGGCTGAGGGTGTTTACGTCAAACTCGACTGAGGCGTTCTCGACCCCCGGCGTATCGAAGGCGAACGCTTTTAGCTCCGAGTAGTGCGTGGTGCAGACGGCCAGCGCGCCGATTTCGAGTATGTAGCTGATGATAGCGCGCGCCAGCGCCGAGCCTTCCTGCGGGTCGGTGCCCGCGCCCAGCTCGTCCAGCAGCACCAGGCTCTTCTTGTCGGCCTGCCTGAGTATGCCGATGATATTGGACATGTGCGAGGAGAAGGTGCTGAGGCTCTGCTCGATGCTCTGTTCGTCGCCTATGTCGGCGAACACGCTCTTGAACACTATCGCCCGCGACCCTGCATCGGCAGGAATATGCAGCCCGGCCATAGCCATGAGCGTGAGGAGGCCCACCGTCTTGAGCGCCACTGTCTTGCCACCCGTGTTCGGCCCCGTTATCACCAGCATACGGAACCGCTCGCCCAACTCCACCGTAATAGGCACTACGTTGCCCGTCAGGAGCGGGTGGCGGGCGTTCTTGAAGAGCAGACCTTTCGGCTGGGTGCTGGGTGCTGGGTGCTGGGTGTTGGGTAAGTTTTGAGTTTTGAGTTTTGAGTTTTGAGTTGTAGATGCTGGATTTTGGTTGGCGTGTTGGCTGCTCGCTGCTCGCTGCTCGCTGCTTGCCACTAATTCGGGTTCTACCCCGTCCAGCGCCAGGCTATAGCGGGCTTTGGCTAGGGCCAGGTCTATGTCGGCCAGGATTTCGACGTTGGTGCGTATGCTGTCACCGTGCGCGCCGATGAGGGCGGCAAGCTGTCGGAGGATGCGCTCTATCTCCTGGGTCTCTTCCAGTTGCAGTTGCCGCCATTCGTTGCCGAGGTCTATAGTGGCTAGCGGCTCTATGAACACGGTCGCGCCGCTGTTCGACTGGTCGTGGACCACGCCGCGCAACTGCCCCTGAAAGTCGCGCTTGACCGGCACCACGTAGCGCCCGTCGCGCAGGGTGATGATCGGCTCCTGTAGGGCGCGAGCATAGGTGTTGGATGAGATTATTTGTTGTAGGCGCGACATAAGCCGGTTGTGGGCAGCCCGAATATTCACTCGTATCTTGCCGAGGGCGGGCGATGCCGAGTCCAGCACTTGGCCGTCGTCGTTGATGCATCGCTCGATCTCGGCCTCCACTTTGGGCAGAACCGTTATGCCGTCGGCGATGAAGGCGAGGGCGTCCATGTCTCCCCTCTGCTCGGCGGTACGCACGATGAGGTTGCGAAGATTGCGGGCCGCACCCAATGTATCGAGGACTAGCAGTATGTCCGCAGCGTCCAGCACCGCTCCGAGCGCGGCCCGCCTGCTGATGTCGCGCACGTCTCGCGCCCCGCCAAGCGTAACATCGGGCCGCAGAGATATGAGGCACACCGCCTCTGTCGTAACCTGCTGGCTGCGCCTGACTTGCGCTATATCGGTAGAAGGGGCCAGTTCGAGGGCCAGGGCGCGCCCCACGCTGAAGGATGTGTACCCGGCAAGCCGCTCGCGCACTTTCGGGAATTCTAGGGTGTTGAGTGTCTTTTCGTTCAAGTTGGGGTGTATGACCTCTGTGGTTCTGTGGTGTTGACGGTTAATTATACCATTCCCACTACACGCGCCGGTGATCATTCTTTTGGGCTCAGGGTCTATTCATTTTCCGGTATCAGCCTTCGGAAAGATGATGGTAAGGAGAGAGGGCGCGATAAATCACGCCGCCGGTAATGTTGGTGACATGCCGACCCGTCTCACCCATGTCATTCTTCGCTCCGCTCAGAATGACATGGGGTAGTGGGTTCGTTCACTCCGACATCCGCGACTTTGCATAGACCCTGCCGGAGGAAGTATATGGTCCATGCCCACAAAGAAATATGTTAGCATAGTTTGATGCTAGAACGATATGAGGGAAAAGGCCGTTGGGCCGGGTTGTGGCGGCTGTTGGCGGTGGTGGCGCTCGTTGGCTTGCCACTACTGGCGGGGCAGCAAGTTCCGGCCAGCATAAGCCAGGACCTGGGGCGGAGCAAGGAGCTGCCCAACATCACCGGGCTGGCCCGGCCGGAGCAGGGCGAGCATGGCCCCTTCCGGTGGAACACTGACCAGGTGAAGATGCGGCTCCAGCCCCTTGGCTATCCTCTTCACGTCAAGCTGTCGGTGCAGGGGGTGCGGCCCCCCGACCAGTCGCAAGCCGAGATAGGCCAGAGCGCGGGCGGGAAGAGCCTGGGCACGCAGACGTTGCCTCGCAGCCCCAGCGAGGTCGAGGCGCGGCTGCCGGCAAGCGCAATGTTCAGCATAAACCCGGAGTTGGACATCACCACTACTTTCTTCCAGGCCCCCGGCGACCGGCGGCTGTTGGGCGCTGTCTTCTACAGGCTTGAGGAACGTAACGGCCCCGGCCCGTCCCTGCCCGCGCCCTGGCCCGCACTCACGCTGCTGCTCAGTGGCCTGCTGGTCTACCTTACGGCAAGCAGGGTCATGCGGCGGTTCAAGCCTGCACTTGCGGTCGTTGCCATATGGGGCGTTGGCCTGGGGGTGCTGAACGCGCTGGCGCGGCCCGGGCTGGTCTTCTACTGCCTCTACTTTGTCGTGCCGCCTCTGGTGGTGGGCTTCCTCACCCCCTGGGTGCGCGGTGTGCTATCCAGACGCGCCTATCCATCGCCCTTGCAGCCGAGGATCGAGCCGGATATAACCGCTTGTCCCTGGCCGGTGGCGATAGCCGTTACGGTGGCGGCGCTGGCGCTGCTGGCCTGGCATCTGGTCGCGCCAATCATCCCCGACGCCAGAGGCTTCACCGACAACCTCACCTGGGGCGTGTCGTTCTACGGCGCGCTC
>JBBSGN010000380.1:0-3975 GCA_038254085.1 Chloroflexia bacterium
CCTTCGCGCTGTATAGGGAAGCTCTCGACGCTCTTCACCCAATCAGGGACGCGCAACCCGTCTGCTTCCATTCTCTTTATCGAATCCTGCACGCCGAGCGCATTCCACGTCTCGAATGGGCCGATCTCCCAGTTGAACCCCCAGCGCATGGCCCGGTCTATGGGGTTCACGTCGCCGTTGGTTATCTCATCTGCTTTCTCGGCGCAGAACAGCAGCGTCCGGCGGATGACCTTCCAGGCAAACTCTCCCGCCGAGTCGGAGGCATTTACCAGCGAGCGGATGCGCTCTCCGGGGTCCTTTATCTGCTTTGCCACCTCCACGCTTGAGAACAACGGCTCGGTCCTGGGGCCGTACTGCATCGTCTGCGTGTCCAGCGTGAGGATTTCCGACTCGCCTCCCCTGCCCTTTACCTTCTTATAAAAGCCGTGCCCGGTCTTGTCCCCAAGACGGCCTTGCTCTACCATTTCGTCAATAAATCGAGGCAGCTGGAAGGCAGCCTTCTCTTCGGGGTCGTCCGTTGCGGCGGCGGTATTCTTCGCCACGTGGTAAAAGGTATCCAGGCCCACTATGTCGAGCGTTCTGAACGTCGCGCTCTTGGGCCTGCCGAGGGCGGGGCCGGTGATAGCGTCTACCTCATCTATCCCCAGGCCGGCTTTCGCCATCTCCTGCAAGACCACCGCCAGGCCATAAGTGCCTACCCGGTTGGCGATGAAGTTGGGCGTATCGTTACACACCACCACGCCCTTGCCCAGCACCCGCGTGCCGAAATCGGTCATAAAGGCGAGCAGGTCGGGGTCCGTTTCGGCGATGGGGATCAATTCGAGCAGTTTCATGTAGCGAGGCGGGTTGAAGAAGTGCGTGCCGAGGAAATTGCGGCGATGTTCGACAGGCAGCACGGACGCCTGGGCAGCGCATGATAGGCCCGAGGTGTTCGTGCTGAGGACCGTGCCCGGCCTGGCAACCGTGCCCACCCTCTTCCACAGTTCCTGCTTGATGTCCAGCCTCTCGACCACCGCTTCCATCACCCAATCGGCTCCGGCAACCCAATCAAGGTTGTCTTCGAGATTGCCGGGCGTGATCAGGGCCAGCGCCGATTCGCGCATAACGGGCGACGGGTTGGTCTTGCGAAGTCGCTCGATTGCGCCCGCAGCCAGCTTGTTGCGAGGCTCGCCCGGCTTCAGGTCGGGGGGCGCTATATCCAGGAGGAGCACCGGGATGCCCGCACTCGCCAGGTGCGCCGCGATCTGCGAACCCATGACCCCCGACCCCAGTACAGCCGCCTTGCGGATCGTTCTCCTCATGCCTTCTATATCTCCTCGCGCTCGGCCAATTGAGCCAGCGTGCTCATCGTCCATCTTGCGCGCCTGGTTCTCAGGACCGCGCGTAGGCCGGGCGCCTGACCTGCTCTAGAAAGTTGGACAGCAGGGCTTTGCCGCTGGTGGTCATCATCGATTCGGGGTGGAACTGCACGCCTTCCACATCCACGCTCTTGTGCTTCAGGCCCATTATCAGGCCGTCGCCGGTCCAAGCCGTAACCTCAAGCTCAGGCGGGCAGGAAGCCGAATCGACTATGAGCGAGTGATAGCGGGTGGCAACGAAGGGATTGGGCAGGCCCGCGAATACCCCCTTGCCGGTGTGGTATATCTCCGAGGTCTTGCCGTGCCGAAGCTCAGGGGCGCGCACTATCTTTGCCCCGTACAGCTGGCCGATGCACTGGTGCCCCAGGCAGACGCCAAGCACCGGCACTTGCCCCGCGAAAGTCTCTATAGCCTGCATTGACACCCCTGACCCGTCGGGCGTGCCTGGCCCAGGCGATATTACTATCCCGTCTGGCTGCATCAGTTTCAACTCGGCCACTGACACCGCATCGTTTCGCATTACTCTCACATCCGCACCCAGTTCGCCGAGGTATTGATACAAGTTGTACGTGAACGAGTCGTAATTGTCAATCAGCGTTATCATACCGCCTCCTGCCTTTCCTGTATCTCCTGTTCTTGTGCCGGCGCCGCCTCGTCTTCGCGGTACGTCTCCTCGGCCTCCATCTGCTCAGCTAGGTCTATGGCCGACAACACCGCCTGGGCCTTGTGTATGGTCTCCTGGTACTCGGTATTGGGCACGCTGTCGGCCACCAGGCCCGCGCCCGCTTGCGTATAGCCCATACCATCCGTAATGGCTATCGTGCGGATTACGATAGCCGTGTCCATGTTGCCATCGTAGCCAATGTAGCCCGCCGCGCCAGCATACGGCCCGCGCCGGTCTTGCTCCTGCTCGGAGATGATCTGCATAGCCCGCACTTTGGGCGCGCCCGACACGGTTCCCGCCGGGAAGCAGGCCCGTAGCACATCCACCGGCCCCAACCCCGGCTTTAGCTCCCCTTCCACCTCCGACACCAAATGCATCACGTGGGAGTACCGTTCCACCTCCATGAAGCGCGGCACCTTCACGCTCCCCACGCGGGCAATGCGGCCCACGTCGTTGCGCGCCAGGTCCACCAGCATGAGGTGCTCGGCCTGCTCTTTCTCGTCGGCCAATAGCTCCTTCTCATAACGCTGATCCTCCTGCCGGTCGAGACCCCTAGGGCGCGTGCCCGCTATCGGGTGGGTTGTCACCTTGCCGGCTTGCACCTGCACCAGCATCTCAGGTGATGCGCCCACCAAATACGAGTCGCCGAACTGCAAGAAGAACATGTAGGGCGAGGGGTTTACCATGCGTAAGGCCCTGTAGATGCTGAAGGGATCGGCGCTGGTCGCCCTCTCAAAGCGTTGCGACAACACCACCTGGATGACGTCGCCCGCCACGATATGCTCTTTTGCCTTCTCTACCATCCGCTCATACTCGGCCTGGGTGTGGTTGCTCAGTAGGCCCCCGCTATTGCGCCGCGTCATTCCCGCCTTCTCTGCGGAGACCGGCGCAGGCATGGGCTGGCGCAAACGGCGTACAAGCCGCTCTATGCGCGCGATCGCGCGTCCATATTCGTCATCAGAGGGGATGTCAAGGCGGGCCAGAGTGGCGACCTGGGCCGTGCGCTGTACGTGGTCGAAAACCACGAACGTATCATAGAAGGCGAAGGCCATATCGGGGAAGCCGAGCGGATTGTGGCTCGCGGGGGCAACCGGCTCCAGAGTACACACCGTTTCATAACCGGCGTATCCCACCGCCCCTCCCAAAAAGCGTGGCAGTTGCGCCCCTTCGGGAGCCACGATCCGCCTCGCCGACAGCAATCGCTCCAACTCTCCGAGCGGGTCGTTAGACCGGCTTTCGATAGAGGGACCTGTGCCCTCGGTATCCTCCAACCTTGACAGGCCGTTCTTGACGGTGAAGACTCGGTGCGGCTCTGTGCCCAGGAAGGAATACCTGCCCACCTGGTTACCACGCTCGACGCTCTCCAACAGGAAGCAATGCTGCCCGCGCCTTATCTTGAGCAGCGCCGATACAGGCGTCTCCAGATCGGCTGCTATATGCCGGCTGATGAGCGTGTAGGGCACGGCTTGCTCCTCGCCTTCGCCCCCGTGCGACGAGGCCAAAGCCTGGAACGCATCTCTGGGCATCGAATAACTTTCAGACAAGCGATTTCTCCTCTCTATAGCGGGTGCCCGCCGGAATCAAAAAGGCCCCCGTCCGCAAGGGACGAAGGACCTGAATCCTCGTGGTGCCACCCTCTTTTCGCCGTATTCACGGCGCTCGTCGGATACCTAGCTGCAACGCGGCAACGTCGCCCCAGTTACAACTCTCTATATCCCGCTCCCTGGTAACGGTGGAGTGTCCGGCGCAGTCTACTTACCTGCTTTGAGTTTTGAGTTCTAAGTTTTGAGTTATTTCTGCTGGATTCAAAACTCAAAACTCATAATTGAAAACTCGCGAAGCGTTTGGTGCGCGACTCCCAGCTCCATTCACCGGCCATGTTGTCGTTGGACTCTCACCTGCGCCAACTCTCTGTAGGCCCATCCTGTCGGCTACTACTGCTGTTCAAAGTCG
>JBBSGN010000381.1:0-3971 GCA_038254085.1 Chloroflexia bacterium
CGCGCTAGGAGCGATCACAGGCATTGCGACCCTACTAGCAAATGTATGGCCTAACCGCACCTCAGCACTCAGAGCCATCAAGTCCTTGCTATGAGCACAACTTCTGATAGCTCCGCATCGCTTGTCCGTCGTCAGTTATCTGTCATCGTTCGCCATTCGTCGTCGCTCGTCGCGCCACGAAGTATCTGGCTAGGTCTATTTGCCCTGACAATAGGCGGCCTGGGCGAACTGCTCCTTCTCCAAGAGAAGGGTCTCGGTTTCGGCGCGCTCCTCCTTGTATTAGCCGTGCTCTTGGCAGGCATAGCCTGGGGCGGTCTCCGCGAAACAAGCTCACTTTATGTAGGGTTCCACTCAGCCCTCAGTCCTCAATCCTCAGCACTTAGAAGCCGCCTGCTAGGAATCCTCGGCGCTCTTGCCCTCATCGGCGGCAGCATCCTCGCTTGGTTAACTGACCCAGGCGCGATCTTCGGCCTGCAAGGTGTCCTCTGGCTGGCGGGCATGGGCCTCCTGCTCCTCTCCTGCGCCCGATGGTATCCCCGCACTCAGCGCGAGAGCGAACTTGGCCCTCCCTGGACCCGCACCGAAATCGCCCTCTTCTGCGGCCTGGTCGCCCTGGCCCTCTTCACCTATACCGCTTGGCTGAACGAAGTCCCCTGGCGCTTCCATTATGACGAGGTCAACGCCCGATACGAGGCGATGCGCTTCTATCGCGGCCCCGCCATCTCCATGTTCACCACCACTTGGTGGGGCACCGGCTTGCCCAGCCTTTTCTTCCCCTTTGCGGCGGGCCTTATGCGCCTGGCGGGGACCGACCTGGGCGGCACGCGCCTGGGCGTGGCCGTGATTGGCGCACTCACCGTTATCCCCCTCTACGGCCTTGCTCGCGTGGGGTGGGGGCGCACGGTGGCGGTGTTGGCAAGTTTCGCCTGGGCTACCTCGGCGGTTGCTATCAACTATAGCCGCACCTCCGAAATCAATATGACCACCGCCTTCTGCTGGACTGTCTGCTTCTACTTTCTGCTGCGTGGCCTGCGGTCTCACCGCCCCGGCGATTTCGTCTGGTCCGGCCTGGCGGCGGGCATCAGTATGTACACCTACTACGGCACGCGTCTGCTTCCCTTCCTCTTGCTGGCCTATATCGCCTACTTGCTGGTACTCCACTTCCACATCTTCCGCAGTCTGGTAGGCCATTTCGCGCTCATGCTCGCGGGCTTCGTGGCCGGTTTCGGGCCTCTGATCGCCTACTTCATCCGCTACCCCGATATGTGGGCCGGTCGCGGCCTGGCCGAACTGAACGTGCCTCCCATCATCCCCACCACCTGGAGCGCCTGGGTGAGCGACTGGAACGTTCTAGCGCCCCTCATACAGCGCAACTTCCTCGGCCTCAGCCTGCTTCGCTCTCACGATGCGGTCTACTGGGCGCCTTTCTTCTTGCCCGCCGAGGCCGTGCTGCTGTTGCTGGGAATCGGTGTTCTCCTCTGGCGCTGGCGAGACCCCGCCGCTTTCCTGGTGGTCCTGTGGGGGTTCAGCATCGTCTTCGTGGCGGGCACCCTCATAGCCTCCAGCCTGGTCCCCTCGTTTATCCACTGGACCCCAGCCTTCCCTGCCTTCTTCCTGGCGGTGGCCCTTCCTCCCGCCCTCTGGCTTCGCTCCTTACAGAGGGTCTCGCGTCGAGCCTGGTTGGCCGGGTGTTGCATGGTCGCAGCCGGTATGCTCTATCTTGCCGCTGCCAACGCCTATACTTACCTGGTCACTTATCCCGCCACTGTGCCGCCTTCCTATGAGGCCGCCCAGGGTCGCTTCCTGGCGTCGCTTGGTCCGCAGGCGCGGGCGCTATTCGTCGGCAACTCCTGGTATCCCTACCACCAGGACATCTCCGAAGTCATGGCCCCCAACGTGCCCGCCAGCGACTTCCTCAACCCCAGCCGCGAACTGCCCGTCCCTGGCGACCCGTCCCACGACCTTGTCTTCGTCTTCTATGACGACCAGACCGAGTACCTGCCCCTCGTCCAGAGCTACTACCCAGGCGGGTCGGTCCGCCCTTTGGAAGCGCCTGGCGGCTTCTCCACCGCCACCGCCTATCACGTGCCCGCTGCCCAGGCCGCCAGCCGCTATGGGGTTATGCTCACCCTCACTTCGCCCACAAGCGACACATGGCAAGGACAGGTTCCTGCCGTGGGCGTGCTACCACCTGGTATATCCGTCCGCTACCCCCTCACCGCTACCTGGAGTGGAGCTTTCTTCACGCCCGGCGCCGAGCCGATTCGTCTGCACCTACAGGGCGCGGCTAATGCGATAGCCTATATGCAAGGCGAGCCTGTCGCCCTAGACGTGCTCCTGTCACTTGATGCAGGCTGGGTGCCATTCAGCGTGCAGTCCTATCTTACCGGCACGATGCCGATCAGCCTCCTCTTACAGCAGAGCAACGGCCCCACCGTCGAGATCGCCACATCACACCTGTGGCCCCAGCCACCCAACGCGGGGTTAGCCGTCGCCCTGAGCGGCCCCACTACCGCCCACAGGATAGACCCCTTCGTCGGCTCAAGCGTGCTGGCAGCCGCGAACAGCCCCATCGCCCCCACAGTGCTCCGCCCTCCCTATGTCCGCGACCCCGACCTGGTGCCGTTGGCCCCCCTCGCAGGCGGCGGCAAACAAATTCGCTGGGAGGGCGAGCTATACGCCGAAGGCGGCCAGTACACGATGGAACTTCGCACCGACGCCCACGCCTTGCTCCTTTTGTATGGCGCGGTGGCTCTCGACCTCTGTCGTAACGCCCCCACCCCCGGCGACTTCCCCCTTCGGCGCGGCTACAAGGGCCTCACCAACACCCTCTCTCTATCAAGAGGCTGGCACCACGTCCAACTTGACCTCGACGCCACCGGGCGCGACAACGGCCTCGAATGGACCTGGACGCGCCCCGACGGCCTCCGCGAGATCATACCCCCTTCGCGCCTGCGCCATGCGCCTGCCTCCTGGCCTTCCCCGCCTACAGCCATCACCTGCCTACCAAGATAAAAATATAAGAATGAAAATGCCCTTCGTCGCAGGCGAAGGGCATTTTCATTCTTATTAGGACTTACACATCTTCACACTCAAGTCACGCTCGGGCAATGCTCGGCTCGTGGCTAAATTGCCTCTTTGCGTAAGTCCTGCTTATATTAAATGATTCTCGCGGGCGTAGAGGGCCGCTTGCGTGCGGTCGCGCAGACCCAACCGGCTCAGGATGTTGGAGATGTGGTTCTTCACCGTCCCCTCGGTGATCACCAATGTTTCGGCGATTTCGCGGTTGGTTGCCCCTTGCGCTATCAACCGCAACACCTCAACCTCGCGGTTCGATAAGTCCCCAGGTCTCGGTACTCCCTCAGTAGCATCGGCAGTTTGTGGTGTGCTCGTTGCTGCCGTCGTTGCATTCTGTCTGCCCAGCGAGGCCAGCACCTTGTTTGCCGCTGCCTGGTCTAGTTGGAATATCCCATTGTGCGCTGCCCGCACTGCCTGAGCCAGGTCGTGCGCCGGTATGTCCTTAAGCAAATACCCGCTCGCCCCGGCCCTCAACGCCTCCACTATATACTCCTCATCGTCGAACGTGGTGAGCATCAGCACCTGGCACGACGGCAAGCTCCGGCGCACCTGCCCGGTGGCTGCCACCCCGTCCATAATCGGCATCCGCACGTCCATAAGGATCACGTCCGGTTGCAAGGTCATCGCCTGCTCTACAGCCTCCTGCCCGTTGGCCGCCGTGCCCACCACTTCTATCCCATCCTGAATCCCCAGCAAGGACGCGATCCCATCCCGCATCAACCGCTGGTCATCCACAACCAACACCCTCACGGCACTTTCTTGCTCTTGACCTCTGCTTGACATAGAACTCTGACTCCGGCGAAACGTGAAAAGTATAGCCTAAAACGTGATTACCAACTACCAACTACCAACTACCGACTACCGACTACCAACTACCGACTACCGACTACCAA
>JBBSGN010000382.1:0-3957 GCA_038254085.1 Chloroflexia bacterium
ACGCGGTCGGGGTGAAGTACAGGCAACTCTTTCTGGAGATGGAGACGGGCAGCAACTCGTCAAACGACGTAATCAAAAAGATAGATAGGTATAACGATCTGTTGAATCGATATAGCTGGGAGTTTTCCGGCATACGTCACAGGTGGGTCTCGCTGTTTGGGGACCGGCTCCCCATTATACTGATATGCGTGCGCGATAACGCCCAGATAGAAGCGCAGGTACGCCTCTGGCGGGGCCACTACAAACATCGGAACCAAGGCGCGGTTCTGCTGGTCAGCCTGGAGATGTTGGCTCAGGCTTATTTGGAGGGTCGGAGGAGTCTTCTAAGGCAACCCTGCTGGTTCGATGTGATAGATCGCAAGCGCCCCGGTTGGAAAACCCTTGGCGAGGCTGTCGGTATCGCCATTTAGCAACAGAGATAGCGGGATTTGGGGGCGGAACTCGCCCGTCGTGGTATGCGCTTTATCTATTGTATGAGGTTACGACAGGCAAGTCTCAGCGTACATATCAGGGTACATTGGTGGTAATGTAGGGTTACCTGCATATGTCCCCTATTTAGCGCAATTTCACGCACGAAATGGTGGGATGCACGCGTCAATATCGTTAATGCATTCTAGCGTTTTTGTCGTGCATCACAATTCATTGGTCAGTACCCCACAGCTAAAGCCAGGGGTCTCCGCGTCTCCAAGTCTCCAATAGTCGATGAGGTGTAGGAGCAAATATGTCCCTACTCTCAGGGCCGAGTGGTAAAGGGGTCTTCCACGAAGTTGATACCGCTCGCGAATGATTTAGTGGACACCTACAACCTCTTCCTCTCGCCTCCCAACGCCACAGCCAAGTGCCGGGACGCTCGAAGTATGTATACAATAACACACCAACACACCACAAAACGATTTGCAACTCAAATACTCTTCCTTGTACACCTCCTACAGAGGCCGGTTCTGCTCCCTCATGACAAGGTCGCGTTGCGGCCCATCGGTTGCTCCGGCCCCGATTGTCCGGTATACTGAATGCTGTCTAGGGGCTCCAAAGCTCCGGATCGAACTGAGGAGGGGAGGGGAGCGGGAGTATCACTATGGCAGTTCACCTGACAGCACCAAACCTGCGTATCGTGGCCGCTGACGACGATACGATCCTCGATCTCGATTCTCTGCAAGGCTTGTGGACCGAGGAGCAGTACCTGCGTGCCACCGATTACAGCCGACGGCTGCTCGAGTTCACAGACGGGTCTATCGAGGTGTTGCCGATGCCTACCGACAAACATCAGGTTATCTCTCGGTTTCTGTTCCTTGCGCTCTTCCACTTCGTCCAGCCACTCGGCGGCACCGTGCTCTACTCCCCCTTGCGCATGCAGATCCGCGAAGGGAAATACCGGGAACCCGACCTGTTGCTCGTCCGCGACGCTGATGACCCTCGCAGGCAGGACGCTTATTGGCTCGGAGCCGACCTGGTGGCCGAGATCGTGAGCCCCGACAACCCCGAGCGCGACCTAGTGGTTAAGCGCACTGACTACGCTGAGGCTGACATACCTGAATACTGGATCGTCAACCCCCAAGATAAAACTATCACCGTGCTACGCCTCGCAGGTAGCCGCTACGTTGAGCATGGCGCGTACCGTCGCGGCGACACGGCAACCTCGGCTTTGCTGGAAGGCTTCACGCTAGCCGTGGGCGACCTCTTCGACGCCCGCTGAGGCCGATCATAGCCCGACAGCCACCGGCCCTAAAGCCGGCCCTAAAGCCGGCCCTAAAGCTCTAAGCCTCCTCCGCCTCTATGACCCTCATGATCTGTGACGCGGCATAGATGCGGTTGCGGTGCCTCCCAGTGGTCTCCTCAAGGATGCCCTCCCCGACAAGCTTGTCTATGTTGAGCTGAGCCGTGCGCGGGGTGACACCCAGCAGCTCGGTGGCGCGAGCGACAGTAACAGCGGGCGAAGAGAACAGCTCGTCCACCAGCTGTAGCGCGAAGGCCGAGGAGCGGGTCGATTGCAGCCGGTCGCGATAAGAGCGCCATAGATCGAGCAACGACTTCGAGCGTTTGATTGCATCGCGGGACTGTTGCGCCACACCGTCTAGAAAGAAGCCTACCCACTCGGCCCATTTCCCCTCTTGGCTTACGGCGAGCAGCAGCCGGTAGTAATCCGGACGGTGTCGCTCGAAGTAGGCGCTGAGGTAAAGTAAGGGTTCCGGCAAGAGGCCCTCAGCGCAAAGGAGCAGCGTAATGAGCAGGCGACCGATGCGGCCATTGCCATCGAGGAATGGGTGGATAGCCTCGAACTGGTAGTGGATGAGCGCCATGCGCACCAGCGGCGGCAGAGACGAAGGAGTGTGCAGATACTTCTCCATCTCGCCCAGCGTTTCTCGCATCTCGGCTTCGGGTGGGGGCACATACGTAGCTTCCATGAGCGTACAGCCGGGCGGCCCAATCCAGTTCTGCGACCGGCGGAACTCGCCCGGCGTAAGATGCTCGCCGCGCACGCCGGACATCAGGCGGGCGTGCATCTCCCGCATGAGGCGCAGGCTTACCGGAAGCTCCTCCAGCCGCCTCAGGCCATGCTCCAGCGCCTCGACATAGTTGGCTACCTCCTGCACGTCAGAGCTTCGCCCGTTGGGCGTGCCTGAGGCCTCGAAGTAGATGAGGTCAGAGAGGGAGGCCTGAGTGCCTTCGATGCGGCTTGACAGCACCGCCTCGCGGCGCACGAATGGGCCTATGAGTAGATGGGGATTGGGCAGGGTACGGGCGATCCCCGCCAACTCGCTGAGGGCTCTGTCGGCCTCTGAGATTTGCCGGGCAAGCTCCCACGAAGGCTCCAATTGTGGAGGGAGAGGGATGGGCACGAATGCCCAGTAGCCCTGCGGCGTCTTTTGCACCCGTCCGGGCGCACTGCTCGTGAAGCTGTCCGGCTGCATCGTTATTATACTCCGGTATAATTACGGTTCGCGTTATTATACTTTTCGGCCTTTTAGTATAATAACATAGAAAGGGTTTGGAGGTCGGGGAAAGAGAGGACGACATCGTTGATGGCGCGCAGCAGAGCGATCTTGTAGCTGGTCACCTTGGCGTCGTGTTTCAGGATCGTGCTTATGACGCTGCTGGGCGGGATGGGCATAGCTGTTTGCACTCCCTTACCGGCTTGACACTGGCTGATTGGCTTTATAGACATACAAAGTAATCACGTAACCCTTTAGCCCAAATATCCCGCGACCCCCTCGCCCAGCGCCCCACACCGCCAGGGCAACATAATCCCAAGATCCTGGACGCTATCGTCCAACCCGGCCGCGCTCCCGGCTTGGAGTTCCTGTAGCGCATCTGTCTTCGCCTGCAAGCCCTCGAGGTAGGTCACAATTACGTCGCTATAAGGTGAGACGCCGATCTCTACACTTTAGTCGCCCACACGTCATACTCTTCTCGGGCAGATCTTGGGGCATCAGTAATCTGCAACAACTGCCGGTGTCCATGTGAGGCGGTACCCCCGGACTCGATATTGGCGATCTTCCAGCCAGACCCACTCAAGGATTCCTCCAAAATCGGAAGCGGTTCCGCTTTGCGATCGTTGATGCCACCAAATCTGACGACAAGCGTCGCGTCCGGCTCGCTCACCTTTGCTACATGCTGCCACACCTCTTTCATTTGCCAGGCAAATTCATCAGGAGAAGAATGGCTAAGCTGGCGTGCACTAGAATACGTTACAACCGGCGGACCGCCCAGTAACCACAATCTGAGCCACTGATCAGGTATATATGTCCGTAGTCCGTAGTAGGGCGGAGAGGTGATGATCCAGGAAGCCTTAGCATCGGTCGGAAAGTTGGCGTAGACGTCAGGGTCGCGGCTATCTCCCTGTATCACCATGCCTCTCGCTCTGTGGAACTCAACGCCATAATACCTCCTGGCACGCCCCTCGACCACTTCGAGTACATCGACTTTGGGGGGCACGAGACCTCTACTCTGCCAGTATCT
>JBBSGN010000383.1:0-3942 GCA_038254085.1 Chloroflexia bacterium
CGGTTTTGGTGGTTCGGGAGGTAAGAGCGGCTCGATCACCTCCCACAATTCGCCTGTAAGTAGTGGTTTTGCCATTCCATATTTTACTGCACTACCCTGGTTTTGTTAGGAGTTCTTAGCACCCACTCGGCTAACACTTTCCTCTACCCTACTATCCCCAACTGATTCCTCGCTCCGCTCGGAATGACAAGGGTGAGTGGGTTCGCCCCTGTGTCATCTGGTGCTTGTCAAAGCGATTCTAAGGGCTGACCGCTGGCTACCGGCTACTTTATGTAAACAAAAATGGACAGTAGGAAGCATAGCTTCCTCTGTCCTTGCGCCTGCGAGATTGGCATACTGGCGTATCTGCGCTGACATGCCTTGCTCCATCGGCGTTCTAAGCGAACTCTCCAGAGGGTATCGCGGTGCTGCGGTCTGCTTTGCCTGAGAGTTTCGGCGTGGGCCTTTCCCCTTCGGCGCTCCTAAGAGTCTCTCCCGCAACTCGCCCGCCTATTATAGCACGCCCCCCGCCCGCCGTCAACGCCCAGATTCTGGGCTGAACCACAAAGGGTGTTAGCCAGGCTGGGATGCTAGAACGGTACTAAAGGGCTATTCCATAGCGGGAAGCGTTTTGGTAGAATAAGGGCGAGAGATAAAGTAAGAGCTGCTTACCACATGCTCCTACCTAACAGAGGGACCTGAATGAGGTCCCTCTTTCTTTGTGCCCTCTTCTCGAAAAGAGGACTACATCTCGTGAGTCTCCATCTCGATATACAAAATGCTGTTCCAGGGGATGACGAAGTCGTAGGTCTTGTTGCTCGACCGCTCGCCCTCTTCGGGTTGCGCTACGGCTCGCACGTACTGATCCTCGAAGGTGAGGTCGCCTTGTATCCACGATATGCGCTCCTCGTAGCCGGGGGCGCTGCCCGCCTCGGTGCGAGGTCTGCGAGCCGCTTTGTAGTAAACTTTTCCGGTTGGCATGTTGGGCCTCCATGTAGTTTTGTGTGTAATGTGTAGTCAGAGTCACTCACCAGGTGCGCCGCATGTGAGCGAGAAGCCGGTCTCCGTTACGCCCTATAGGTCCAGGCTCCCAGATATTCCTTGCAAGGCGCGTACCACGAACTCTATATGCTCCTCAAGTGGCCGGTCAAGCTCTTGAGCGCCCAGCACTATATCATTACGGTCCACATTGCGCGCAAAGCCCTTGTCCTTCATCTTCTTCAGCACCGACCGTGCGTCCACCTCGTCCAGCGACTTGCCCGGCTTCACCAGCGCGGTGGCGACAATGAGGCCGCAAAGCTCATCGCACGCGAATAGCGCGTGGTCCTGCAACTCTGTGCGCTGCACTCCAGTATACGAAGCATGGGACAAAATGGATCTTACAAAGTCCTGCGGCCAACCCATTTCGAGCAGCATCTCGGCCCCTTTCGAGGGGTGTTCCTCCGCAGTCGGGTGTATCTCCCAGTCCCAATCGTGTATGAGGCCGAGCGTGCCCCAGTACTCCTCGTCCGCCCCATAATGTTGAGCATAGGCGCGCATAGCCCCCTCCACCGCCAGCATGTGCTTGCGAAGTCCCTCGTTCTGCACGTTCTGGGTGACGAGTTGACAGGCGTCCTCGCGCGTTTTGCCGTTTAGGCTTGATTGCTCCAAAAGTCTTTACCTCCGTTCTATTTCCCCATTATAACGAAAGAGCGAATAAAAGATGGTAACTTTGAGTATCTAACAACACCTGGGATGGCCCCTACGGGGTCAACGTATAGACCGACGGCGGGATATACCAGTACCGCTCGGCGTACCGCGCTCCACCCTCGCTCGTAGCCTCGGCCACCCATTGCGCGTACTCTCGCACCGCGCCGGGCATCGCCTCCGCGCTCCCGAACAACATTTCTAGCTGCGATTTATACCGCGCGATGGCCGCAATCTTAAGCCCAACCAGGTCAGCGATGGGTGTAACGCGCGGTTGCGCCAGTCCGTGTGCGCTGACCGCCCTCAGCCGCGCCTCTAACGCGCCCGGCCTCGCGGCATATGGGTAATCTTCGTAGAACAGCACCCCATAGCGCGACGGAAGCCGCCTTGCCGCCCAGAACACCAACTGGTGGTCCACATGGTTGCCCACCCCCAACGGCGCGAACACTCGCACCCTCCCGCGCGCCCCACTCTCCCTGGCTACCCGCCTTATCTCCTTCGTTATAGCGGGCGCCAGAGTACGCCGTTCTTCGGGCGCTACTTTGCCGAACAACTGCTGGTCGGATGTGTACAAGTATCCCCCGCCCGAACCGCGCCTGTATGGAGCGTCCGGCACGTCCAGCCACACCGGCTCTAGCCCCAACAAGCGTAATGCCGCTCGCTCTTCCTCGCGCCGCACCTCGTTGATGGCCGTTTCTCCTTCGCCCCTCGCGCTCTCCCATTCGGCGTGCAACTGCTGTGCGAACAGAGACAGCGGCCCACCGGCGGGCGCGGGCGCAGCGCACACAGTCAGCCCTATACACCGCGCTCCCATCTTCGCCAGCCGCGCCGCCATCCCTCCGCACGACAGGGCAATATCGTCAAAGTGCGGCGACAGGAATATCACCAACGCCCGCTCGCTCATTTATCGCTCTACCACCTCTATGTCAGTTAACTTACGCGCTCGGTCCTGATTTGGGGACAAACCGCCCGCACAACTCATGCCAACCGGCGCGATTTGTCCGCCGCTCCCTACGCTGTATACCCCAAACAGCAGTTGGTAGTGCCCATAAGGAAGGTCGTTGGGGATCGGGATGGGTATGTCATCGTGTACGGCTCCCTGCTGAGGCTTGCCCGCCCATTCTCCTGGGTGTAAATCGGCCTGCCATTTGGGTGTGCCGCTCGCGTCCGCCAACCGCACGAAGTACTTCAGGTCCGAGGCTTGCCTACCCGCCCCACGCCAATAGAGGCTCAGAAGCAGCGTATCTCCGCGATTAGCTGTGGCCGCCCGGAAAGTATAGCCCTCTAACGTCGGGCCGTTCTCGACCGCGCACCGCGCCGACGTTTCGGGCGTGGTCGCCGGGGGTCTCGGCGTGTACACGAACAGCAGGTCGCGGCTTGTGAGCGTGTAGTTGGACTGTATCGCTCTCAGCGCCTGTTCGCTCCATCGAGGGTTGTAGGTGTCGTTGGTGAGGTCGTATTCCAGCAGTATCATCGGGAACTTGCGCCTGTTCAGGTCTTGCAACAGCACCGACTGGTCCCACGCCCCGGCGTTCGCCAGCGCCGACATAGCCACCGGGTCGTCGTACAGCACCCGCTTGCCGTTCTTGAGCAGCAGCCAACTGTTCTCGGAAAGGAGGTCCCCGGGCGTCTGCTTCACCAATTCCGACAGCTTCACCATCCTGTCGCCCCGCTCATCGAGGGGGAGGGCCAGAGGAGTGTACCACGTCCATACCGGCTTGCTGTAGGTGAGGACCAATTGCACGCCCACCAACAGCAATACCCCAACCGCCAGCGAAGCCCACGCCCACTGGCTGCGAGCTCTCGCGCCCTCTAACCTCCCCCATGCCCAGCCCAGAGTCACACCTACCGACAGGCAGAGTGGGGCCAGTATGTTGAGCAGGTGGTTGTAATTGCCGGTCGGGTGCAAGATAGCCAGCGCGGTAACGGGGATAGACACGAGCAGGTACAGCAGGCTTAACGCCGGACTGCGCCTCTTGACGATAGACCAGACGATAGCGACCGCCAGAGAAACCGCACCGCCTACCACCAACGGCGCGTGATAGCTCCAGAGCATGTCCAACCGCTGGGTAAACCTGGGGACCGAGCGCTCGAACAGGTTGAAGGCGAACAGGTGCGCGTATAATCCACCCTCCGTGAGAGCATTGAGTATCACAAATGGGACTATTATGGACCCCACCGCCGCTAGCCCCCAGCGCACAGCCAGCCGCCAATCGCGCAGCAGCAGGAACAGCCCCACCGCCGCCAGGGGCGCGACCGATGACTGCTTCATCCAAA
>JBBSGN010000384.1:0-3936 GCA_038254085.1 Chloroflexia bacterium
ATTTGCACTCTGGTGCGAACCAGCATATCGCCTCGGCCCGATCCGCGCAGGTAGGGCACGCCGAAGCCCTTCACGCGGAACACTTTCTCGTTCTGCGTGCCGACTGGCACCTTAAGGAGCGTAGTGTCGCCGTCTACAGTGGGGACCTGTATGTCGGCCCCCAGCGCGGCCTGGGCGATGTTGATGTTGAGGTCGAAGGCCAGGTCGTTGCCCTCGCGCTTGAAGAGCTTGCTTGGCCTGACATTCACCTCGATATAGAGATCGCCGGGCGGGGTGCCGTGCGGGCCTGCTTCGCCCTCTCCGGCCAGCCTGATCTGCGCGCCGTCGTCTATGCCAGCAGGAACCTTCACCGCCAGGCGGCGGGTCTCGCGCACCCGTCCATCGCCCTTGCACTCGATACAGGGTGTGGCGACTATCTTGCCCTCGCCGTGACAACGCTCGCACGGCACCACCGACACGAACTGGCCGAATATGCTCTGCTGGGCGCGGCGCACCTCGCCCCGCCCGTCGCAGTTAGGGCAGATTTGTGGCTCGGTGCCAGGCTCGGCCCCGCTCCCTTCACAGCGCGGGCAGACCGCCAGGCGGGGTATGTCTACCTCTTTCTCTGTGCCGAACACCGCCTCCTCGAAGTCTATATTCAGGCGGTAGGCCAGGTGCGCGCCGCGCTGTGGACGGCGGCGGGTGGCCGTGCTGCCCACCCCGGCAGCCGAGAAAAAGGTCTCGAAGATGTCGGAGAAGGAGCCGAAGCCACCGAACGGGTCGTAGCCCGCCCCGCCGTTGCCCGACACCGCCGCGTGCCCGAAGCGGTCGTAGGCCGCGCGCTTGTCGGCATCTATCAGTACCTCGTATGCCTCTGTAACCTCTTTGAATTGCGACTCCGCATCGGGCGCTTTATTTACATCGGGGTGCAGTAGGCGGGCCTTAGCGCGAAAAGACCTCTTGATCTCCTCGCTGCTGGCTGCCCTGCCAATCCCCAGCACTTCGTAATAGTCTCGTTTTGTTGTTGCCATATCTCTCTCTTATCTTTTAGTCTATTTGAATAGCTCATTTACGGGCATCTTCCAACCTGGTAGTGCCGGTTCGGCGTCCGCCGCCTCGCCTCGATGGTATACGACAGCCGACTGATTCGAGTCAGGAGTGCGATATACCCTCACCACATCGTCGCTCAACAGGTCTACGTCCCACACTATCTGCGTGCCCGCCGCGAAGTAATCAGCGCGTTTGTCTGCGAGCCTTTTTTCGGCAGCGGGGCCATAATCCCCTTCGCTTCGGATCTCGACTGCGAAGGCCGGCGCGCCTTCTACAAACTTCATGTTCACACCTTCTTTCACATCTCCCGTGTAGAAGGCAATATCGGGACTGAACGACCTGCGCCGTGGAAAAGCGACGACAAAGCCCGTATTATCAGGGTACGTGCGCCCAAGCCCTGTCTCATCCTCATAACGTCCCAGACTAAGGCCAATACGAAATGATGCGCGCGACGGTGAATCGCCCGTAGGTGTCATGTAAACTATCTCCCCGTCAACAAGTTCAGCCTTGCCCGGCACATTATACAGGTCTTCGATTGTAGACTCGGTTTTGGTTCTCATACCCAACCCCGTATCAGCAGTGTCATATCGTATGCGCTATCGTATCATAATTCTTTCCAGGAGTAGTATAAGCAAACTAGCCCTCCGCTTCAAGAAATCGAGGCCAACAAACTGAGGACTGAGCGAATAATCACTCAGTCCTCAGTCCTCATCGCTCAGTCCTGATTAGACTTCGCGGAACTCGCCCTCGACTGTGCCTTCTTCGGCTTCGCGGGGGCCGGCGCCTGGCTCTTGCGCGCCATCGCCGCCCGTTTCACCCATGCCGTCCATGCCTGGGCCTCGCGTGCCTGCGGTGGCCTGCTGCTGGGCGTACATGGCCTGGCCGATCTGCTGCATGGCGGCATTGAGCGCCTCGGTGCTGCTCTTGATGCGGTCGGTGTCTTCGGTGGTGAGCGCCTCACGCACGTCGTTCACCTTGGCCTCAACGTCGCTCTTGATCTCGGCAGGAACCTGGTCGCCCAGGTCGCGCAGCGTCTTCTCGGCGCTGTACGCCAGGCTGTCGGCCATGTTGCGCGCCTCGATCAGGTCGCGGCGGCGGCGGTCCTCGTCGGCGTGCGACTCGGCCTCGCGCACCATCCGCTCAACCTCGTCCTTCGACAGGCCCGAAGAAGCGGTGATGGTGATCTTCTGCTCCTTTTGGGTCGCCATGTCCTTCGCGCTCACGTTCAGGATGCCGTTGGCGTCCACGTCAAACGTCACCTCGATCTGGGGCACGCCGCGCGGTGCGGGCGGAATGCCGTCCAGCATGAAGCGTCCAAGCGTCTTGTTCTCGCTCGCCATGGGCCGCTCGCCCTGCACGATATGTATCTCCACGCTCGGCTGGCTGTCCGAGGCGGTCGAGAATATCTGGCTCTTCTTGGTCGGGATGGTGGTGTTGCGCGGGATAAGTGGGGTTGCCACGCCGCCCAGCGTCTCGAGGCCCAGCGTGAGTGGGGTCACGTCGAGGAGCAGTATGTCCTTCACGTCGCCCTTCAGCACGCCGGCCTGCACCGCCGCGCCTACGGCCACCACTTCGTCGGGGTTGATGCCCTTGTGAGGCTCCTTGCCGAAGAAGTCCTGCACTTTCTTCTGCACGGCGGGCATACGGGTCTGGCCACCCACCAGCAGCACCTCGTCTATATCCGAGGTCTTCATGTGCGCGTCGCTCAATGCACCCTTCATCGGGGGGATCGTTCTGTCAATCAGGTCGCCCACCAACTGGTCGAGCTTGGCGCGGGTGAGGGTGATAGTCAGGTGCTTAGGCCCCTCGGCGTCGGCTGTGATGAAGGGCAGGTTGATTTCCGTGCTCTGGGTGGTCGAAAGCTCGATCTTGGCTTTCTCGGCGGCCTCCTTGAGCCTCTGCAACGCCATGCGGTCCTGGCGCAGGTCTATTCCCTGCTCCTTCTTGAACTCGTCGGCCAGCCAATCTATGATGCGCTGGTCGAAGTCGTCGCCGCCCAGGTGGGTGTCGCCGTTGGTGGCGTTCACCTCAAACACGCCCTCCGATATAGTCAGCACCGAGATGTCGTATGTGCCGCCGCCCAGGTCGTATACGGCGATCTCTTCCTCGCCCTTCTTCTCCAGACCGTAGGCGAGCGCCGAAGCGGTCGGCTCATTGATGATACGCAGCACGTCCAGGCCCGCGATCTTGCCCGCGTCTTTGGTGGCACTGCGCTGCGAGTCGTTGAAGTAGGCCGGCACGGTGATGACCGCCTGAGTGATCTTCTCGCCCAGGTACGCCTCGGCGTCGGTCTTGAGCTTTTGCAGGATCATGGCCGATATTTCGGGTGGAGCGTATGCCTTGCCGCCCATCCACACCTGCAAATCGCCGTTGGGCGCTTCCGATATTTTATAGGGGACCAGCTTCAGGTCGCGCTGCACTTCGGGGTCGTTGAACTTGCGCCCCATGAAGCGCTTGATCGAAAAGATGGTGTTCTCTGGGTTGGTGATGGACTGGCGCTTGGCGACCTGCCCCACGAGCCTCTCGCCCGATTTGGACATCGCCACCACCGACGGCGTAAGCCGCGCCCCCTCGGCGTTGGGGATAACGGTAGGCTCGCCGCCCTCCATCACCGCCATAACCGAGTTGGTCGTCCCCAGGTCAATTCCTAATACGTGTGCCATTTGTTCTATCCTCCTAGTGTTTTGCTTTTGTATAAATTTTCTATTCTGCTAACTGATTACTAAGGCGAAGAGTAAAAGGTAAAACGTAAAATGTAAGAAAAGGCCCTTACGTTTTACGTCTCACCCTCGCGTCACCTTCACTACCGCTGGCTTCAGCACGCGGTCGTGCATCTTATAGCCTTTGCTGAAGACTTCGGACACGGTGTCCGGCTGCTCGGTTTTGCCGTTCTGGGTGTTGTCCTCG
>JBBSGN010000385.1:0-3934 GCA_038254085.1 Chloroflexia bacterium
ACACGCACGACCCGGAGGGCGACCCAGAGGCGGGCGCACCGGGGGCTTTGCCCGCGAGCCTATCTCATCTCCTGGCGCACAGCAGCGACACGGGGCCGCTGTCGGGGCAGGACGCCGGCTCGTTTGACTACCTGCAATACCGCCTGGAGTCCTGGTGCGAGGAGGGCAATTATCGCTCGCTGTCCGAGGAGATGGTCGAGGGCATCGAGGCGCGGGTGGCAGGGGCGTCGCCTTCCGAGAGGCCGGGGCCGCAGAGCAGCCATAATGACCATAATGACCATAATGACCATAATGGGCACGGCAATGGGAAGGATGGCAACGGCGCAAAGGACAGGTTCAAGCAGGCGCAGGATAGCGACGTGGACGCTCTGAGACGCTATGTAGAGGGCAGGCTGTTCTATCTCACGCCGCTGCCCAACCTGATGTTCACGCGCGACCTGGGCTGCGTGGTCAACGACCGCCTCCTTTTGGCCCGCATGGCAGCGCCGGGACGCACCCGCGAACCGCCGCTGCTCGACTTCGTGCAGCGCCACCACCCCCGCTTCAAGGAGACAGCGCGGTGGACCTGGGCGGACGCGCGCATCAACGACCCGGCCTGGCCTGCGGTGTCCTCGCCTCTCATGCACCTTGAAGGGGGTAACGTGGTGCAACTGCGGGAAGACCTGGTGGTGCTGGGGGTGAGCCAGCGCACCAGCCTGGAGGCGACACAGCGGGTAGCCGATGTATGGAAGGAGGCAGCCGCCAAAGAGGGGAAGAAGGTGATCCTATACGTGCTGCGCCTGCCCGCCGGTTTCAACCACCTCGACAGCGTGTTCGGGGTGATAAGCGATAAGGAGTGCATTGTTTATTCGCCGGTGTTCGAGCCGTATGGGCCGGCCTCGGTGGACGTGGTGCGGGCGGAGTTAGGAGGCGAGCCTGTGCGTCCTACCCGCTCTGCCGACTTCTTCAAGAGCCTTCGCAGCGACGGCATGGACCTCACACCTATCCAGTGCGGCGGCGCCGACCCGGTGGACCAGCAGCGCGAGCAGTGGTTCAGCGCGGCCAACCTGTTGGCGGTGGCCCCCGGCAAGGTGATAATTTACAGGTCGTCCGAGCGCACGATTGACGAGCTTGCCCACCAGGGATATAGAATAGTGGACATCACGGAGGTGCAGACCGGAGCCGTCAAACTAAGCCTGGACGACCCTGACAAGTGGGCGCTAAAGATAAAGGGTTCCGAGTTGTCGAGAGGTCACGGCGGCCCGCATTCCCTAGTCATGCCGTTGGTGCGGGAGACATGATATATGGAACTTTGGCTCGCTAAATCGCTCACGGCAAGGCAGCCGGGCTTCGTATCGAATTATAGAGATCTTTCGGGGCAAAACGTCTCACTAGGAGATGAAATGCCCAGCATCATGCTCAGACCAGGAGAGACCGCTTTAGGTATTTACGAAATTGTTGAAGACGAACTGCAACCGCCCATAGTTGTTACGGACTTCGGTCTATACGTTGGTTTTCCAGAAGGCTGGAAAACCGTGGACTACCAAGGCATCCTGGATGAACATGGGCCAGCGAGTAAGGAGGAAATAAGTGGGGTTACAGTTGATTTATTAGAAGACAAGCAATTCTTTATTCCTGTGCGAGGCGCTCGCCGCCAGCTTCGAGATGCCTTTTCGTTCCTGCAATTTCTGCTGAGTGTCGCCAGGGTAGTGAGAAAACGAGAACTGTTCGAGTAGTGAGTGGACCACTCACTACTCATATTGAAAAATAAGTTCAAATGCTAAACATCACGTCTGAAATCGGCCTGCTACGCCGCGTTGTCGTCCATGCTCCCGGACAGGAGGTGCGGAGGATGACGCCTGCACTGCGGCACGACCTGCTTTTCGACGATATTCTTTATCTCGACCTGGCGAAGCATGAGCATGAGGCGTTTCGACGACTCATATCGGTGATCGTGCCGCACATGGACGTGCTGGACTCGGCGGACTTGCTGAGGGACGTGCTGGGGGACGAAGCGGCCAAGAGGACGCTGGTCGAGAGCGTGTGTCGCTTGCAGGTGGGGCCGAACACCGACCCTGAGACCCTTTGCCGCGAGCTTATGGACACCGAGCCTGAGCCACTGGTGTCATGGCTGATCGAGGGGAAGCCGAACCCAGGCAAGCACTCAGAGTTGACATCATACCTGTCCGAGATGCCGTACCAGTTGCCACCCATACCCAACCTGATGTTCATGCGCGACCCGTGCGCCATCGTGGGCAACGGGCTGGTGGTGGGGCACATGGCCTTCGCAGCCCGGCAGCGCGAGGCGTTGCTGGCCCGCTACATCTACTCTCTGCACCCGTTGGCCGGTGGGGGCGATCACCCGCCCTTCTGGTTCGACAAGCTGTCACCCTACGCGCTGGCAAGCAAGAACGGCGCGGATGCGCCGTCTACGATAGAGGGTGGAGACGTGCTGGTGATACGGCCCGACCTGGTGCTGGTGGGCGTGTCTGAGCGCACCACCTCGCAGGCGGTGGACGACCTGGCGCGGAGGTTCGCAAAGATGGGCGCACCGGTGAAGACGGTCTACGCGGTAATCATGCCCAGGCAACGTTCCACCATGCACCTCGACACCATATTTACGATGCTATCGCACGACGACCTGCTGGTTTATCCGCCACTGATCATGCCGGGCGGCGGTGAGCAGGCGGGCATCGTGCGTATCAGCATCGAGCGCGATGGCTCAACCAGGCTGCAACCTATGAAGAAGTCGCTGGTGGCCTGCCTTGAGGACGAACTGGGGAGGCCGCTCAACCCCATCTTTTGCGGTGGCGCCAGCCGCCTGTACCAGGAGCGCGAGCAATGGACCGACGGCGCGAACGCTTTCGCGCTGCGACCCGGCCTTATCTTGGGTTACGAGCGCAACGAGCAGACCTATCGCGCGTTAGAGGCGGCGGGCTACCAGGTGATACCGGAAGGTGACATTGTGCGTTGGCAGGTAGAGGCGGGCAGCGACCGCCAATGGGTCACGAATGAGCCGCTAGTGGAGGAGATCAGGACGCACCCCGACCGCAAGTACGCCATCAAGATTAGCGGCCTGGAACTGTCGAGGGCCAGGGGCGGGCCGAGGTGCATGACAATGCCGTTGATGCGGGATGAGATATGGTGAAACGTGATGCGGGATGCTTGATTGCTTCCTTCTAAACGCAGAGACGCAGAGGGCGCAGAGATTCTGATTGTTTTTGATGATTTAGCGCGGTTATATGGCTACCGATATTCCTTCTAGACCGTCGGCTGCGGCTGATGCTCGCATACAGTATGGACCGGACGCCTTGCAGTTCGGGGAGTTGCGTTTGCCGTCTGGCGAGGGGCCGCACCCGGTGGTGGTGGTGATACACGGCGGGTTCTGGAGGGCGGGGTATGACCTGGGCCACATGGCGCACGTCAGTATTGCCCTCACGGAGGCGGGGGCGGCGACATGGAATATAGAGTATAGGCGCATAGGCAACCGGGGCGGAGGGTGGCCGGGCACATTTCAGGACGTGGCGGCGGCTACCGATTACTTGTCGGAGATTGCGGGGCAGTATAACCTCGATCTGGGGCGGGTGGCGACGCTGGGGTTCTCGGCTGGCGGGCATCTGGCGTTGTGGTCGGTGGGGCGGCATCGCATCCTCGAAAGTAGCCCAGTGTACAGCCCCTCGCCTCTGCACCTCAAGGGTGCCGTGTCGCTGGCGGGCGTGGTTGATTTGCGACGGGCGTGGGAGATGCGCCTGAGCCACGGGGCCACACAGGAACTTATGGGCGGCACACCCGACCGGGTTCCTGAGCGGTACGCTGCCGGTTCACCAATCGAGATGCTACCCCTCGGCGTGCCGCAGGTGTTGGCGCACGGCACGGCAGACGACAACGTGCCTTACGAAATCAGCAAGCGGTACTATGCCGCCGCGATAGCGAGTGGCGATGCAGCCGAATTGCT
>JBBSGN010000386.1:0-3934 GCA_038254085.1 Chloroflexia bacterium
AACAACGCCGTCGAGTACTTCGTCTCCTACTACGACTACTACCAGCCCGAAGCCTACATCCCCCGCTCCGACCTCTACATCGAGAAAGACGCCGACATCAATGAGGAGATAGACAAGCTGCGTCACGCCGCCACCCGCGCCCTGTTGGAGCGCCGCGACGTGATCATAGTGGCCTCCGTCTCCTGCATCTTCGGCCTCGGCTCCCCCGACGAGTACGGCAAGGTCGTCCTCACCGTCAAGAAAGGCCAGACCGCCTCGCGCAACCGGATGCTGCGTCACCTAGTAGACAGCCATTACACCCGCAACGACCAGTCTCTCGTGCGCGGCTCCTTCCGCGTGCGCGGCGACACCATCGAGATCCAGCCCGCCTACGAAGAGATGGGTATCCGCGTCGAGTTCTGGGGCGACGAGGTCGAGCGCATATTAGAGTTCGACCCCCTCACCGGCGAAGTGCTGATCGAGCGCACCGAGGTCAACATCTACCCCGCCAAGCACTTCATTACCTCCGAAGAAAAGCTGGCCGCCGCCATGCAGGACATCCGCGCCGAACTGATCGAGCGCGTCGCCCAACTGCGTGCCGAGGACAAGATAGTAGAAGCCCAACGGCTTGAGCAGCGCACCAACTACGACCTTGAGATGCTCCAGGAGACCGGCTACTGCGCGGGCGTCGAGAACTACTCGCGTTACCTGTCGCGCCGCCAGCCGGGCGAGCGCCCCTCCACCCTCCTCGACTACTTCCCCGATGACTACCTCCTTATGGTGGACGAGTCCCATATCTCCTTACCACAGGTGCGTGGCATGTACGGCGGCGACCACTCGCGCAAGGTCACGCTCATAGACTACGGCTTCCGCCTTCCCTCAGCCTCCGACAACCGCCCGCTCACCTTCCCCGAGTTCCAGGAGATGACCAGCCAGTCCATATACGTCAGCGCCACCCCCGCCCACTTTGAGCACGAGCATAGCGAGCAGATAGTCGAGCAGATCATCCGCCCCACCGGCCTTGTAGACCCCTCCATCGAGGTCAAGCCGACCGAGGGCCAGATAGACGACCTGGTAGAGCAGATCAAGCTGAGGGCCGAGAACGGCCAGCGCTCACTCGTTACCACTCTGCGCACCAAGTTCGCCGAGCAGATAGCCGACTACCTCAAAGAGGTCGGCATCAAGGCCCACTACATCCACCACGAGATAGACACCCTCGAACGGGTCGAAATCCTGCGCGACCTACGCCTGGGCATCTACGACACCGTCGTGGGCATCAACCTCCTGCGCGAGGGCCTCGACCTGCCCGAAGTGTCGCTGGTCGCCATACTCGATGCCGACAAAGAGGGCTTCCTGCGCTCCCGCGACTCGCTGATACAGACCATAGGCCGCGCCGCCCGCCACGTCGAGGGCCACGTGATCATGTACGCCGACGTAGTTACCCGCTCCATGCAGGAGGCTATCGAGGAGACCTATCGCCGCCGCGAGAAGCAGACAGCCTACAACAAAGAGCATAACATCGAGCCTGCCTCCATCCAAAAGCAGGTCCGCGACCTCACCGACCGTGTGCGCGCCGTCGCCGAGACCCGCACCGAGTACGAGGTCAGCCCCACCGGCGAAATCCTCCTCAACCCCGACGAAATCGCCCGCATGATCAAAGACCTGGAAGCCCAGATGAAGTCCGCCGCCAAGCTCCTGGAGTTCGAGAAAGCCGCCGCCATAAGAGACCAGATAGTGGAACTAAGGCGGCTGAACGACTAACGAGGTATCCGCGCACCGCGAAGAGCAAGCACAAGAGCCAACAACGCCAGCGCCGCTAGCGCCACTGGCACTGCCGTGTCCCACCAGGCAGGCAGGCCCATTTGGGCAAGCGTTGGGCGCAGCACAGGCTCGCGCACGCCGGTTAGCAGGAAGTGCCAGTGGGCGACTATCTGTGACCATTCAGGCGAAAAGAGCATCCGCGCTTCGGTCTCCGTGCCCCCACGATACACACCGTTTATATCGAAGTAGTAAAATTGGTCCACCAGAGCGCCCGGTATCGCCACAAGGAAGCCTGCTATACCGAGCGCCCACCATGCCCGTCGTGCCCATACTACCTGCGCCAGCGCCCCCAATGGCCACAGCAAGAACGGGATGAAGGGTAGCAGGAAACGAGGCCCCCACGCGATATTGCCCTCCCACGACGACCACAGGGCGTGGAGTGCCAGCACAAGTGCCGCCTGCCCGGCTATCCATAGTACCTCGGCCCGCAAGAATGGATTGTGGTTCCGCCATAGCAGCGCCAGCCCAACTGGTGCAAGCAATACGGGCGGTGCAAAGAATATAATTCCCTTGCCCGGACTGAACAGTAGCCCGTATAGACCCACGAACAGTGGTGTCGTGAAACCCTCGTTCTCGTACCCTGTAACCATTGGGTTGCCGTAGCGCAAGGCATCGAAAGCCCCTGCCAACAGCAGCCCAGGCAGTAGACCGAGTACCATCAATCCCAGTCCTGTTGCCACTCGCCTGGCGGCTGCGCCCGATCTCCAATCGCCGGGGTGCCCGTTGTCGCCGCGAGTAAGCGCCCATGCTGTGTACAGCATGGTGAGCGGTAAGTAGATACCGTTTGCAGGCTTGACCAGCACAGCCGCGCCCAGCAGCAAGCCTACCCAGAGCGTGAGGCTGCCGGAAGTACGAGCAGACGCGCTTTGCCAGAGGAGCATCAATGCACCCAGAATTAGCAGTCCGCTAAGTGGCTCGGCAAAGGCCAGCCGGGCGTAGGGGATCGCCGGAGTTGCCAGTAGGAAGGTGCCCGCTAGCAGCAGCGCCACTCGGGCACCGTACCGGCCACGTGCCCCCAAAAAGAGCACAAGAGTGGTCACCGGCACTACCACCTGGTTCGACAATGCTACGCAAAGGCGGGTTAGCTGGTCCACATCGGCCCCTGTTATACCCGCCCAATCAAGCCCCAGCAGATAGAGCGGTATATTCACGAGTGATTGGCCCAGGCCGAAGTGCGCCCATTGGCGGCTGTCGTGTTGCCATGGCCCACCGTCCCTGAGCATCCCAGCCGTTACCTGGTACATCGCTTCGGCGTCAGCGGTGTTGAAGCGAGGCAGTGTGAAAAGCAGTAAGAGAGATGTTAATGCCAGAGTTCCCCATATCGGTGCACATCGGGTTGGTGCTTTGTGCCTGTTATGCTGGGGTAAGGTGGTAATCACACCTGCAGATAATATGCTTAGTAGGAGGATAGCGGGCGCCGCATTGCGCAGCCAAGTGTCGCCATAGGCCAGTAGCCCACCCAGGAAGGCTAAAACCCCTATCCCCGCCACCAATGCCTCTCTGACCTGCCCATTACGGTGGACTACTGCTACTACCAGAATTAGCACTGATGCAAGCAACGCCAATTCCTCTAATTGCGCCCTGCTAGCTGCGTCCGGTGCATCAACCTGCACATCTGTGAGGGCCACACCGAGCGTGCGACTGTCGTGCGGTGGGTTCCAAGGAGCGGTGTTAAGGGTAAGTATGGGGCTGTCCGACCCGGCGCTCGCAAGCACAGGCAGCACCCAGGGGATACCACCTACGCGGGTAGTCCCCGAATAGACCGCCTGGCTGTCTAACGTAATCCGTAGCTCGCGAGGCGCGGGGGCCGCATCGAACATAGTCAAATAGATCGTGACAGCGCCCGGCCCCATACCAGGCAAGGCTATCCTAGCCACCGGATGCGTCCACATGAAGGGGCCAGCAGACCCCCTTTCCGCGTTCTCGAATCCATCCCGCAGATAGAGGCGCTCTGCTCGATTGCCCACCGCGAATTGTTGGTGTCCCGCCAAGGCACCTGCGGCCAGCGACAACCCAACACCGACTGCTATCAGCGCCCAGAAAAGAGGGTGGTGGAGCAAGGGAAGTAGAGAGGTTGCGCCTAGGAGAGGCGTACGCTCTTCTTGTGCGACACGAGGCGGATTCGACAACGGGG
>JBBSGN010000387.1:0-3929 GCA_038254085.1 Chloroflexia bacterium
CCCGGAGAGGCGTCCACTCCTACCACAGAGAAGCCGGCCTCTGCCAACGTAAGCGCGACGCGGCCCGTCCCGCAACCCAACTCCAACACCGGCAACTTCTTCTCAGGATCGAGGACGGAGGCATACTGCACGTAGAAGTCGAGGTCTTCTACATGGTCGCTGTATTCCAGGTCATAGTAATGCGCCAGTTGTCTATCGTGCGAGTCGGGTTGGTTATCGAGCATAATTTTGGGTAGATGCCCTCGAAGCGTCTACCTCTCCAACAGGCGATCACGCTTGATGGCATCCCATACCACATCTGCCAGGCGACGATAGCCGGAAGTGCTGGGGTGGAAGTGGTCGGGCGAGATGTATTCGGGGTGGGCGAGTATTTCGGCGCTGATGGGGAAAAGGTCTACTATCGCCACCCGGTCGCCATAAGCGGCAGCCGTCTCCGACATAGCCTTGTTCCACTGCACGATACCACCGCGTATGAGGTCGCGCTGTGCGGGGTCGGCCTGGTTCATCAGGATAGTGATATCGGGCATATTGAGCAGCACCACGCGCGCTTTTGTCTCTTTCACCAGACGCGAGAGCGTCACGTTCAAGTCTTGAAGGTAAGTGGGCAGGCTGACACCCTGTAAAGCGTCGTTCACGCAGTTCCAGAGCGTCACAACGTCGGGTTGGGCGGCCACAGCGAGGGGCAACTCCACCTCATTGGCTTGGTGCAGGGTTATACCACTCCGAGCCAGCCGGACGAAGCGGGTGCCTTCGGGCATGTAGTGATGGACCAGGTTGACCCAGCTTTGCGACACAGGGTCATCGGCGCCCACGCCGACTACATCAGACGCGCCAATAGCAGCGTACACAAGTGGAGGTGATTCGGTCGGCGTGGGCGCGGTCTGGGTAGAGGCGTTGTCTAAGGGCACGGGACGGCGCACCGCCCACGCCCAGGCAAATATCGTGAGGAGGATAACCCCTACCACCGCAGCCATAAGCACCGGCGATACTGGGGACTGAAATGGCTCGCGCAAAAGGACTCGATTCTAGGGAGTGGGGATGTTGGAGAGGTTGGAGGGCGAAGCTGGTGCAGCTTAGTCGCGCAGTGTCGCACCTATAATCAAGAGGGCCATACCACCGGCGGCAGAGCCGATAACCAGCGTGCCCGAAAGGTGATAGCTTTGTTGCACCAACATGCCAAGGGCGGGCGTCGCCTCGATATGCGCGAAGGCCAGCCCGACCAGCAAGACCGGCACAAGGATTAAGAGCAAAGCCCCCAGGACCATAGCAGCCAACGACAGCATCCTGCGCGTCGAACGATTAGAGGCATCACGGCCAATGTCCAAGCTATCCCTCCGATATCAACCAGTGTATAATTATCACAATTATAAGCCTAAGGGCTAGAGGGTGTCAAAGGAAACCAGCATGGTAAGCGGTCAGAGTTGAGGTAGAGCAATTTCCACAATATAATTGAGAGCATGAGCTTGGAAGAAGAAATAGCCCATTTAGCGGCAGAGAACGGGCAACTGAAGGAGCAATTGGGCCTTGCTTTAGAACAACTCGCCCAGACATCTGCTCGCGTCACGGAGCTGGAAGCCAAGATAGAGCAGTTGGAGCAGGCGGGTGCATCATCGGGTGCTCCATCATTCATCAAGCCCTCCACACCTAACCTCCACACCTAAGAAGGAGAAGGGGGACAAACGGCCCAGGCGCAAGAGAGCCAAAGAACAGAATGGCGCTCGCCGCCGGGAAACCCCCACCCAAACAGTGCAGCACCGTTTAGAGCAGTGCCCTGACTGTGGCTATGGTCTACGTCATCACCACGTCGCGAGCAGACGCCAGGTGATTGAACTACCCCCTCCCCCTCCCGTGGAAGTGACTGAGCACGCGATATGCAAGGGTTGGTGTGCCCGTTGCTCCAAGTGGCACTATGCAAGTGTTGATCTGGGAGGCCAGGTGATAGGGCAAGGAAGAATGGGTGTGCGCATCGCTGCCTTGATTGCCCACCTGCGTACCTCCCTACGTATGCCGTTCTACGTATGCCGTTGCTCCTCATCAAAGAATACCTGTATACCATACACCGGTTGACCATCTCCAAAGGTGAGATTGCCGAGCTCTTGCATAGAATGGTAGCCTCCGAGCCGCTAAAGCAGGTTGCCGCCTCCATCAAAGAGAGGATACGTGCAAGCAAGATAGTACATGGCGATGAAACAGGCTGGCGAGAAGCAGGACAAAATGGCTATGTCTGGGGCTTCTTCACACCAGCGGGAGAGCGTCTATACGAGTACAACCGTAGCCGTGGTGGTGTGGTAGCCAGGAGGATATTGGGGCCGGATTTTGACGGGGTGCTCTCCTCAGATTTCTATGGTGGGTACAACGAATTTCCAGGAGAACACCAACGCTGTTGGGTACATCTGCTGAGAGACCTGCATGAACTGAAGGAGAAGCACCAGTCCAACGGGGACCCCATCAATGAACAGGTGCTTGCGTGGGTGGGAGGGGTACGCAAGTTGTACGATGATGCCCGCAAACTGTTGGAAGAACACGAACTTGGTCCTCCAACTGCTGACGAAGAAGCAAAGCAGCCCCACCTAGCTCAACAACGCGCTAGGGAGTACAGGCGACTAGTGGAACGTACCGCCGAGCTAGGTGCTGAGTACTCCGATAGCAAGAAGTATGGTAAGAATGGTCAAAAGGAGAAGGAGAACAAGCACCCATGCCATGCCTTGTGTAAGAGGTTGAGGCGGCACCAAGAGGAGTTGTTCCAGTTCGTGCTGGTAGCTGGATTGGCTGCTGACAACAACCTGGCTGAACGTTCAATCAGGGCATTAGTGGTGGCGCGCAAGGTATCGGGTGGCACTCAATCGCCAAAGGGCAGCGCCACTCTCATGACACTTGCCTCCCTGTTTGGCACTTGGCGTGCTCAGGGTCTCAACCCCTTTGACCAGTGCCTGTCCCTCCTCTCTCAGCCCTCCCCCCCTTCCCACCCTTAATCTGTACGCTTACCCAGCATGATAGCAACCCAAAGCGCCATACGAGGCAGGTTAGAGCAGACCCGACTTAGCTTCGAGGGCTACTCGCGCCAGCTTGCGAGGCTGGATCTGTCGCCGGAGAGACGGGAGCGCATCGAGACCGATGTGAGGCTCCTGGAGCAGGAGATAGCCACCCTTGAAACGCTGGCCCAACTGGGGCGCGTCGAGCCGGACAGGGAGCGGGTAGAGGCCGCTGTGCGCGAGCGCCTGGCCGCAGTGCAAGACCGCATGGCCTCCGACCTCACCCTGTCCAACCTGACAGGTGCAGAGCGAAACCGTATCCTTGGCGAGGTCAGGGCGCTCTCGTGGGCGCTGGGCGAGGATAGGCTGACCCAGGGGATGCAAATGATCATGGAAGGGCATGAGTACGCCGACCCTTCGCGCACCGACCGCGCTCTGCCTGCCATTCTTATCAACATGCTCCGGGCCGGGCCGGACACCGACTCCCGTGCCAGCGCCGCCTACGAACTGGGCAAACTGCGAATTGCCCAGGCCATCCCTACGCTCGCTGACGCCCTTGGGGACGACCCTTTTGTCGCAGAGGCGGCTCTTCATGCCCTCTGCGCCTTCCAGGACGATCAACTCGCGGAAGCCGGCCTCGACGAGTCGCTAATCGAAAAGGTGCGAAGCGTACGCCAGGGGGAAAGCTCATAGGTCGCTGGGGCGCACTTTGCTCATCGGTAGGGCAAATGAATCAACCTCGAACCCAAGCGTGCGATAGAACGCCTGGGCATCTTCGTTGTCTTTGTTGACCATGAAGCGCAACTTACGAGCGCCGAGCGCCCAGATGCGCTTTTCGACCTCGCCCAGCAACGCCTTGCCTATACCCTTGCGCTGGTAGTCTGGGTATACAGCCACGTGATAGATATACGCTCGCCGCCCATCGAATGTGCCTATCACGCTCCCCACCGCCGCGCC
>JBBSGN010000388.1:0-3929 GCA_038254085.1 Chloroflexia bacterium
AAGCCGCCACATTACGCCATGACAAGGGCCTACAAATAGTGCGCTTAGTTTATCAGAAATCTATAGCCCCTGTCAACGGTATAACAGTTAGTGCCTCACAACAATAGCAGGCACTCTACTCTTTATACATCGTTTGTAAATGGAGGGTTCAATATTAGTGTATTGTAGGGGCCAACTTGCGCCGGAACGACGAAGAACGAAGGACGATAAGTAGCTATTAGTAATCGGTCGCCCTTCGTCCTTCGTCGTTCACCTTTAACGATCAACGCACTGCTCTGCTTGTCCATGATATAATTCTCCATCACCACAGTACCACCAGGAGGCGGCCTTTGCTCCCGAACATCAGTGTTATCACTACGGGCGGTACTATCTCTATGCGGTACGATCCTGAGTTAGGAGGGGCGGTGCCCGCCGTTAGCGGCGATGAACTGCTGCAAATGGTGCCGGGCGTGGGCGAGATCGCCAACCTGCAACTGGTCGAGCTCTCCAACCAGCCTTCCTGCTACCTTACCCCTGAGAAGATGTTCGAGCTATGCGGGGTCATAGGCGAAACACTCGCTCGCCCGGCAGTGGCCGGGGTGGTGGTCACGCACGGCACCGACGCTCTCGAAGAGACCGCTTACATGGCTGACCTCATGATCGCCTCGCCCAAGCCGCTCGTCTTCACCGCCGCCATGCGTAACAACTCGGAGGTCGGGGCAGACGGCCCGCGCAACATCCTGGCCTCGGTGCGGGTGGCGGCCTGCCCAGATGCGAGAGATGCAGGCGTAATGGTTGTGTTCAACAGTCGGGTGCTGGCCGCCCGTGACACCATCAAAATGCACACCTCCAACCTCGATGCTTTCCGCTCGCCCATGCTTGGCCCCCTCGGCAGCATAGACGATGATGCGGTTGTGATTTACCGCCGCTCTCTTGTGCGCCAGACTATCGCCCCGTCCCGCATCGAACCGAACGTAGAGTTACTGCGCGTGTATGCAGGGATGGACAGCGCCATGCTGACGTGGGCGCTAGAGAGAGGAAGCAAAGGACTGGTCATTGAGGCGATGGGCCAGGGCAACGTCCCGCCCATGATGCTCCCCGGCATCGAGGCATGGCTGAAGAGCGGGCGGCCCGTCGTGCTGGTCTCGCGCTGTCCCGAAGGCCGCGCCCTCGACACCTACGCCTACGTGGGCGGCGGCAAGCAGCTACATAACATGGGCGTGATCTTCGGGGAAGACTTAACGGGTCAGAAAGCGCGGGTCAAGATGATGTTGGCGCTGGGGTTGACGGATGCCGTGGGAGAGATAAGGAAGCTGTTCGAATATTTGGAGTGAGCTTCATACGTAGCTTAAATAAGCCGGCGCCCTGTCCTCATACCTCTGCATCTCCAGGCTGTGCGAGAACGGCACGCGCACCAGCGAGGCGATGGGGACCGTCTGGTTGAAGGTGGAGATTTTGCGGTTGATCTCCTCGATGGCGTGCGAGTGCTGGACGGCGGCGCGGCGGTGGTGCGCCTTCAGCCGTTCAAGCTCGGGCCTGAGCCGCTTGACCGCGAAGGGGTTGCTTCCTATCTCTTGCAGGCGCTCGCGTAAGTATGCAAAGTGGTGGTCGGCGGCGTGGCGCATCCGCTCTATATCCGCCTCTATCTCCTGAGCCAGCGCCATCCAGTCGGGCGCATACCCGCTGTTCGACAGCACCCGAAAAGCAGCCTTCATGTCCGCAGGCACAAACGTATCGTCGTCCATTTGCAGCGGCTTGCCGGCTCCGCGCAGATTGTCGAACGCTCCCGCCTCGATAGCCTCCTGGATGCGGCGGTCGGCTATGCGGTCTAGTTTGCTGATTAACTCATCGGCTTCTATGTGGTCCATTTCACTATCTCTACAGTGTGGATTGCCTGGGTGCATTGCCTGGTTAAATTATAACCTACTCAATACATTCCTCCCCAACATGAATCACCCCGAATTCGGGGTGATTCATGTTGTTCCGTCCGCCTTCACCTTCCCTCCTCTTCGCCTGAAAATTCGGGATGACTCATGCGTGCCTGCAGGCTGGCCGAGAGAAGCGCATTGCACCAAGCATGCAGTGAAAGCAGCTTGATGATTGTGCGTTAGCTCGATTTAGTGCTGCTAGATCAGGTGGCTGCTGGCTCCCCTACCTCCAGCGCATAAGCTATGGCTTGTTCCATCTCTTGCTCGCTCAGGGCCATAGCCTGCCCCTCTTCCCAGGCGGCCTGCCACGTCGCCTCGTCTAATTGGGCGCGTGTGGCAGCCAGATTATGTTCATATTCAGCGTAATCAGCAGGATCGAACACATACCCCGTAGCCTCACGTATCGCTTCTGCCGTCCCCAACAACCTCGCCGCTTGTAAAGGCGTCCCATTCGCTCCGGCCACCCCCGCCAATCCTGCTATACATCGAACTATACCTTGCTTGCTCCCCAACTCCGTAGCTACTTGCAGACCCTCTGCGAAGAAGGCTGCTGCTTGCCTGAAATCACCTTGATGGAGCGCCACATGTCCCAGGTTGTGGAGCAACATGCCAACGGAGTTCTTGTGCCCCAACTCTCTGCGTATCGCTAGGCTCTCCTCGTAAAGAGAGCGTGCAGCAGTGTAGTCGCCCTGGCATCTTGCTATTTCTCCGAGATTATGGAGCGAGCAAGCGATATCCGCATAGTTCCCCAACTCTCTGCGTATCGCCAGGCCCTCTTCATAAAGAGAGCGGGCGGTCCCATGGTCTTCTTGCTCGGTGACTACAGATCCCAGATTGTTGAAGGCGTCGGCAATACCTTGCTTATCCTCTAAGCGCCGGTATATAGCCAGGCTCTCTTTTAGATATGCGCGTGCCGCCGCAAAGTCTCCCTCTCCAAACGCCAGAGTTCCCAAGCCTAACAGAGCCTCTGCCCTGATAGCTGTTTCCGGTTGTTGCCCGTCCTCCTCGCTTTCGCTTCTCTGTTCCCTTCTTGCCTGGGGCAATTCGGCTAACTCTTTCCCGTTTATTTCCGCACGAGACAAGAAACTCTCCAGCCACTCTCTCCCTTCTCGGAAATTACCATGCTGGTACCAGAAGTGCCATAGCGCGGATACTTGCAATTCCGCTTCGAGTTGCCCGCTCTCTAGCGCCCATTGTAGCGCCGCCCGAAAATCGGACTTGGGCTGTGTAGAGTTCGTGAAGTGTGTGAAAGATGTAAATTGATGCCTGGGCATTTGCGCTCTGGCGAATTCTACAAAAAGCTGCCACTCGCCGGGAGAAATGTCCAGGCACTCTGCCAACCTCTCGGCCATCTGCTCGGAGGGCCTGCGCTTGCCCGCCTCAATTTTGTCAATCGTCTCGACGGAGCAGGCAACGCGCTGCGCCAGGTTTGGCTGGGTCAGCCCAAGCTCCTTACGACGCTGCCTGAGCCATGACCCAAATGATGGAATGCTGTTTAACATCGAAGATCAATCCTCATTGCTCGTCCCCGTCCCTCGTCCCTACGCCTATTCTCGACCCCGAATCTAAACAGTTACGTTTTGTACGTCATATTGTACGTGAAATTATACCAACAAAGCCTTCCTATGTCGAAGGAATTTTAGTTTAATCAAAGGCAAGAGCGGCTGTTCACTGCCATAGCTGTAATTGAACTGCTACAACTTGGGTGACAAGAGCGGGCGTCTGGCGGCATATGGCTCTATTCATCTTTGACAGCAAAGAAGCAAGGAGAGGAAGGAAGAGCAAATGACACACACACAGAACGAGCACAGTCGGACTAGAGGGCAATATCTATTCTTCGCGGGCCTAATATTTGCGCTGCTACTGGCTAGGGGAGCTGTTTTCCTGAGCAAGCAGGCTAGCACGGCATCTCCAACGGGCCATATACCAGCATCATCTCAATCTGCACCGCAGGCTGTATCGCAGCAGCCTCTAGTGGGAGTGGACTGGTGGGATACTGCCGGGGATGCTGGGCCTGCAGCG
>JBBSGN010000389.1:0-3924 GCA_038254085.1 Chloroflexia bacterium
GCCCGGGCTTTGCATGGCGTGCTTAAGCAAGAGGTCGAGCGAGCGTTCCGAGTCGCCTTCGCTCTGGCTCTCTTCGGGCGTGGTTAGACCCGACAGGAAGCCTTCGACCAACCGGCCGGGTGATGACACCCTGAAAAACCTAATACGCCGGATCATAGTTGCTCTCCATTGTGGCGCGGTTCTGGGCCTCAAGGCGGCTGCGAAGGGCCTTGCGGGCGTGGTGTAGGCGTGACTTGACGGTGCCAACGGGCAGGTCGAGGATAAAGGCGATCTCAGGCAGCGAGAAGTCCTGGAGATAATGGAGTGTGACGACAATGCGATGCTTGAGGGAGAGCGAATTGATAGCATCGCGCATGGTGCCCTGTAGCTCCACTCGCTCGGCGACCGCTTCCGGCGAATGGTGCGGGTCGGCGGTGATAAAACCTTCGGCCACATCGTCAATGGGGTGCAAGATCACGCGGCGCTTCTTGAGGGTGTTGCAACTCAGGTTGATCGCCACCCGATGCAGCCAGGGAGAAAGCGAGCCTTCGCCCGTGATGTTCATGATGTTTAAGTAGGTTTTGTAGAAGCAGTCCTGCAAGACTTCCTCGGCGGCGCCTGGATCGCGGGTGATTGCGAGCGCGGTGCGGTAGATTTGCCCCTGGTACTTGAAGAAGAGCGCCTCGAAGGCCGCGATGTCGCCGCGCTGAATCTTGCGGACCAGGCCGGTATCCTCGTGCGCGGTGACGGTGGGTGCTGTTAGGAGAGGTTCCAAGTTTATCTCCTCCATCTGCGCCATAATGTCTTCGGCAGACTCGTCGGGGTCTTGACCGGCATCATCGAGCGGAGCAGGGCGCTGCCGTAGGCGTTCGACGATTGACTGAAAATCGGTTTCCATAAGCGACACCTGACTAGAGCTGCTGGCAACTGGCTTGGTGACGGCTCCCGGTAATGGGCTTGACGGTACGGGTAAATCTAGCAACGACAGGGAGCGAAATGGTAGTAGTGGAAACGGGGTGTATACAGTATATCACAATTGTTAGCAAGTTGTAAGCCAAGACTCCAAACTCCGTTCCTCTATGGCGAACCCGAAAGCGCACCCACCTGTAATTTGCCTGCTTTACGAAGCTCGTTCAACATCTGGTACGCCTGCCACCGCGCCCCGTGGAACGAAGGCCAACTCTGCCAACTGGAGTCTCGCTCCATGCTGTCCAGTCTGCGAGAGAGATCGCTTCTAATGTCACTCTGCACTGCCCCGGTCGTCTGGTCCAAGCCGGCGACCAACACGGGCACCGCGTCCTCAGACAGCAATAAAGATAGCGAGTGGAAAGTTCATCCCTGCGGGCGAGATTTATAAGTGGCGACGTCAGCATCGGGGTTCACAAGATTCATAGTGACAAAGAAGCCAATTGCCGCCACAAAAGCGCCAATCGCGAAGCGGTCTTGCCGGGACCACAGCGCAAATAACAGCCAACCAAACAGCAATCCCAACCAGGCAATGAAAGCGCGCACGTAAAGCCTTGTGGGTGTATTTATGTAGAACTGTACGCTTTCCCAGACGAGCATGCGCTGGAACGCCGACACAAGTATGACGAGTGTCAGGCCAATCATTATTGTGCTCAGAAGGTTGAGGTAACGTACCTCTTTCGCAGTCTCTTTCCGGGCTACCCACCGCAAGCCCACGATCAAGAACATGGTCAACACCGCCACTACCAATAGTTCACCGAAGCCCCGCCGGACATATTCGCGGTAAACCTCGTATTGCATGGTCCAAGCGGCCTGTCCAAAGAAGAGATAAGTAAACTGTATCCAGGCGAACACCGCGAACAGCAGGTCAACCAAGACCATGACTGTGGCTACTTCAATAAACCCCGCGCTGCGGTTAAGCGTCCATACACCTGGCGGGTTGGAGCGTATGTCCTCATGCTCGGGACGGCGGCTCAACGCGAAGAAGAGACCGCCTGCAATGATCCACGTAGCGGCCAGAATGATCGCTTGCCGCCACAAGGTTTCAGGCAACCCTATGAGAAGATTTAGCTGAAAGAGACCGCCGACGAGACCCGCAAATATGCTATCTGCGGACGACAAAAGTATAGTGAAGAGCGCAAGCACTGGCAGCGCGAGCAACAGGCCGCCCACGAGCGGAGTAGCGAGGCGAACACGCTCGCGCTGAGTAGACAGGTCGCGCGCGATAGACGACACGGGATCCCTCGGCTGCACGAGCATTTGCCCCAGCGACACGGCCATGACAGCCGGATAGCCCAGCAGACCGAGGCGTTCGATCCGCCCTCCCGCGTAGAAGAATAGAAGTAGGCAAAGTAGCAGAACAACGGATAGGATATTGATGGATGTCAGCAGTGGGTTGGCACGCACAAAGGCCATTGTTGCAAAGAAGAGCAGAGGAGCCAAGAGCCACAGGTTGCGGCCTACAACGCGGACACCACCCAGCCTACCCAGAACGAAGAGTGCTGCGAGAGTAAGCAACGTGAAGATAGGAACTGATATACCGGCAGTCTTGCCATAGAAGATAAAATCGGTACTCCAACCCAGCGCGAGAGCCACGAGCAAGATTCGCATGGATGGTTGGCTAACGGCCATTAGTTGTCCCTCTTTACCCTAGTACGGCGGTATAGCCCTGGTACGGTCAAGCAAGCCAACGCGAGAAGTCCTGCCCACCAGGACGATCAGGGTTACTCTCATAACGAGCAAATGGCCTCGACGGTTACAAGCTATATACTTTTCGAGCTATTTGGGCGCAAGACGAAAGGCCAGAGCCAATTAGTAGGAAGGGCGGTTAAAAAGAGAAGAGACGCGGAGGCCGGATCATCTGCGTCGCACATTCAACTTATTGCACTCTGAAACGTAAGGTGCCGAGGATCAGATTCGAATTGATGACCCTGCGATTTTCAGTAGGATGGAGAGGGGTCCGAGCGCGTCCGAGCGGGTCCAATTTACGCCTACGACCTCAGCCTAGTGTCCGACAAAATCCACAAATCCCGACGAAATCCAGCCGTTTGGCTACATTTTTGGCTACATTTATTCTTTTGAGAGACTGTCTGAAAAGTACCAATCAGGGGCCTAACACGTATTGCTCAAGGTAGAACGTCGCTATAAATGGTGCTTCGTTGAGCGGCGCCAGAGGCTCACAGCCCTTGCTCAAACGACATAGCTGGACAACCTCACGGACATTTGGCTCATATTCTGGCACACAATTTGCTGTAGTAACGCGCAAGGGGTACGATGATTCCTCGAGCGGTTGGTAATTATCTGGGGAGCGATCGGGCGCACCGCCGGCGGCGGGCTGTTCAAATGGAACAGCAGTGATACAGTGATGACCGGCGTTGATCGCGAGACAATCAGGAGTATTGGGCAAGAGTATTGACAGAAAGGAGGAGCAGCAAGAGGTCCCACAGCGAAGCCACATCAAGGATTGTATCGTCTCCTGATGGCTCTTACTTTCACTGATACCCCCGACAGTTTAACTTCCTCTATTATTAGCCTCCTTGTAGAGTCGATCCCTGGATTGAGCCTACAATGCCCGACAACGAACGCCGATATCGCATTGGAGACCCATAAGAGGAGGGCGAAACCATGCCAGCAAACATAGATGAGTGGAAAGCAAAGTGCGCCATCTGGCATTCGCCGTTTTAGCGCTACTGTGGGCCGTGGGCCTGAGCGCAGGTGTTGCACTCACAAGCCTATCTACAAACTTACCGAGTTGTCGCCGGACCCTGCAGTCTCTATCTCTGAAGAGCGGCTATTTCTTTATCGGTTCAACTAGAGGAAGGAGAAAAATAATGTTAGGAAGGAAACATAGACCAGTAAGCTGGCGACCTATGCTCATGCTGGTGCTTCTGTTGCTTGGCGCGGGGGTTAGCGCAAGCGTGGCGTTCGCGGGCTTGCCTAACAGCTTACCCGGTAAGAACGCGGCCAGCCCGCCTGTAC
>JBBSGN010000390.1:0-3922 GCA_038254085.1 Chloroflexia bacterium
CTTGACACGCCCTGGTGGGTGCATATACACGTGCTCTTCTTCGCGTGTGCCCTCCTGGCATTGCTCGGCACGGCGGGCATATATCTCGCGCAGGTGGGGGAGGCTGGAGTGTTGGGACTGGTGGGCTTCCTGGTGGTCTTTGTGGGGCTGGTGGCTGTGGCGGGCCTGGCGCTGTTCGAAGCTTTTCTGATGCCCCCTCTCGCCACCGGTGCGCCCGCAACCCTTAGCTGGAATGGACCGGTCTTCACTAATACTCTGGCTTATGTCGGCGCCGGTTTGGTCGGGCTTTACCCGCTCGGCTTTGTCCTGCTCGGCATCGCCACCTTGAGAGCGGGTGTCTTGTCTCGTTGGGGAGCGCTGCTACTCACGCTGGGCGCGCCCCTCACCGCCGTATTCGAAGGCTTATTTGTGCCGTTCCTGGGGATAGCTTCCGTGCTGGTGTTGGCAGCGGGGCAGGCGTGGCTCGGTTACGACCTCTGGGCGGCCAGGAATAGGGTTGCTACCGGAAGGCAGGAGACGACCCAAAAGGGGGTGCTCATATGAAAGTGCTTATGAGAGATCGAAAATCGCATGAGATAAAGCTCCCAGAGTGGGATAGCCATTTCGACCTCGCAGTCGGTCTTTTCCTGGGCTATGGTGCCTTAAATGTGCTTGTAGGGTTGTTTTCTTTAGTATCGTTCCGTCTCGCCCCGGATGGTGTTCCGCTCGGCATCCTTATGATCAATGAGCGTGCTGATACGGAGCTGTTCGGCGACCATCCATCGAGGCTCGTAAAGCGCAACCCGGCGCTGGGTCTGCTCCGCAAAATGGACTTCGCCTGGATGGGTGGCTTGTGGATGTCGTTCGGCCTGCTCCAACTCGCACTAACCTGGTTCGGCTTGCGTCGCCGGCAACGGTGGGCCTTCTGGACGTTAGTTGTCGCTGACTTTTCTATCCTGCCGTACTGGGTCCAAGTCTTTGGCCCGTACCGCCGACGCCGCATACGGCTGCTGCCGATTGTGCCTCCCCTCTTCCTATATCCGGTACTGCTCCTCCCACCTGCGGCTGTGCTCGCCTGGCGAGAGCTACGGCACAAAGGATAGAGTAGAGGGACAGGGAGAGCGAATCCATGAAGTTAGGGAATCACAATAGTACGGTCACAGGGAGCCTGGAGCAGGCTGGCGGTGGGCAGGACCGTTGGCTCCCCGTGATGAGATTGGCCTGGATAATCCTGGCCGGACTGACCACAGCGATCTTCATAGTGGCCGTTCCGGCGACCTTCGCACAGCTGCAGACAGTGTGTGCGGCATCGCCTTGCTTCGGGTGGCAGCTGACCGCGGCTGACGCGCAGGCATTGCAGCGCCAGAATATATCAATGGGCTTCTACGCGGTGTACGCGCTTGCGCTCAATGTGATCTTTGTGCTTGCGTTCCTGGGAGTGGCCGCCTTGATTGTGTGGCGCAGAGGCCAAGACCGCGCCGCAGTGCTCATGGCCCTCATCCTTACTATATTCGGAGCGGGGGATGTGCTAAGTTTGCTCAGCACAGTATGGGGCCTGCCTGATGTGCTATGGAACGCGCTCCTCGGCACATCTTCGGCGCTCCTCTTCTTCCTCTTCCCCAATGGGAAGTTCGTGCCACGTTGGACCAGATGGGTGGTGGTCGTTCTGCTCGCCAGGTTTATTGCAAACCCGCTCTATTCCGAGTGGTCCGACACCGTCGGCGGGATTGCCTCGGTAGGCACCTACGTTGTGGGTATTGGCGCACAGATCTATCGCTACAGACGCATATCGACGCCGGTGGAGCGCCAACAGACCAAATGGGCAGTCTTTGGGATAGTGCTGGTCATTATGATACAAGCCTCTTTGAGTTTGATAGGAGGGTTCTTTCCCCAAACAAGCACCCTCTCAGGAGGACTTGTTTACCTGGTCATAAACGCTGCATGGCCCCTCTCCTATACCCTGATACCTATATCAATCGGCATCGCCATCCTCCGCTCCCAACTATACGATATAGATATTGTCGTCAACCGCACACTCGTATACGGCACGCTCACGGCCGCTCTGCTGTTGGCCTATATTGGGAGCGTCGTGTTACTTCAGGGCATCCTCGCCGCCACTACCGGCCAAAGGAGCAACGACCTGGTCATCGTGGTCTCCACCCTGTTGATCGCTGCCCTTTTCCTGCCGTTACGACGGGGTATTCAGGCGTTTATAGACCGCCGCTTCTTCCGGCGCAAGTATGATGCGGCGAAGACCCTCGCTGCCTTTAGCGAAACGGTCCGTGACGAGGTGGATTTGCAAAGACTTACAGGCAGGCTAGTGGAAGTCGTCGAGGAGACATTACAACCGGCGCAGGTGTCGCTATGGCTGCGAACACCGGAGAGTAAAGCAAAGTGAAGAATATAAAGATACGAGCCTGGCTAATCTGGTCCGCGGTCGTCGCGCAGGTGGTGTTTGTCGCTCTCGCCATCCTGTTCGATGCGCTTAAGGCCGGTCCGTCTCTGGGGCTTGACTTTGTGATAAGCCAGTTCGTGGGGAGGGTCACGATTATACTGGTGTTTCCTGCGGTGGGCCTTATCATCTTTTCACAGCGCCCACAACACCCGATTGGGTGGCTTTTCTGCGTGCTGAACCTCGGCTGGTCGGTAAACGATTTCGCAGGCTCGTACACTCTATATGCTCTGTCAGTCGGCAAGACCTCGTTGCCTGCCGTAGATTTTATCGCCTGGCTCCACACTTGGCCGGGCAACATCAGCACTGCTCTGCTGATACTGTCGGTCCTTCTCTTCCCTGACGGCACGCTGTTGTCACGTCGGTGGCGGTATGTCGTATGGCTGGTTATGGGTAGTGCGCTAGTGGGAGCCTTGTCGCAGGCCTTCGCGCCCGGCCCGCTTGAGGACCCCTCCCTCGGTGCCCAAATCAACAACCCCTATGGCCTCGGAGGCCCAGTGGGGGCGCTACTCGCTCAGGTCGCCGGGGTAGGGATGCTGCCGCTGCTTATCTTCTTTATCGCAGCCGCAATATCAATGCTGCTTAGGCTGCGACGGGCAACGGGGCAGGAGCGCCAGCAACTCAAATGGTTCACCAGCGGCTTCGCGCTTGAGACCGTGCTCGTCTTATTGACCATCCCAGTGATGACTGTGTATCCATCCCAGGATGCGATGCCCCTGTGGGCACAAGTGATTGGGCAACTGACTATACTGGGCACCGCGGTGGTCCCTGTGGCTGCGGGTATCGCCATACTCAAGTACCGCCTGTACGATATAGACATTGTCATCAATCGCACGCTTGTCTACGGTACGCTGACCGTCTTTCTGGCCCTGGTCTATTTCGGCGGCGTGGCGCTGATACAAGCACTCTTTACCGCCCTGACCGGCCAGGGGCACAATGACCTTGCGATAGTAGCCTCCACCCTTGCCATTGCCGCACTGTTCCTGCCGCTTCGGCAGCGCATCAATGCTTTTATAGACCGCCGCTTCTACCGCCGGAAGTACAACGCGGCCCGCGCCCTGGCGCAGTTCAGCGAGACGGTGCGGGACGAGGTAGACCTCAACAGGCTGACCAACCGCCTACTGGAAGTGGTAGAGGAGACCATGCAGCCGGCCCAGGCGTCGCTATGGTTGCGGAAGCCGTAGCGCAGAGTAATGAGTAACGAGTGCCGGGTCGGAAGCTAGCATTAAGTGCTGCATCGTGGGAGACGACGGTCGTCCAAGCTGGCTTGATTATCGGTGACTCTAAGCACCCGGCGTGTAACCCGGTAAGGGAAGGGAGGTCTAAATGATGACGTTATCCAGGCTGATTCAGTGGAGTGGGCTAGCTTTTGTGGTATCGAGCGTCTTGCTTGTCGTTGTCACTTTGCTTCACCCGGACGTGTTTGAGACGACCTTCGCCAGAGCAATACTTGACACGCCCTGGTGGGTGCATATACACGTGCTCTTCTTC
>JBBSGN010000391.1:0-3917 GCA_038254085.1 Chloroflexia bacterium
AACATGGTGGAGAGGCTGTTCAACCGCCTCAAGCAATATCGGCGCATTGCTACGCGCTACGAGAAGCTGGCGGAGAACTATCGAACTATGCTGGTTGTTGCCTCTATCCTCCTTTGGTTGTAATTTGCAAACACGCCCTAGCGTCGTATCCCAACTTCCAGTATCCAGTGATAATACCCCTATCCGCGTTAAGTTTCTGTTAAGGTAGCAAGAGACAGGAGGTGTTCCGAACGCGAGTTCACCGCTGACACGCAGTCTTCACTGCTGATCCTCTCACAGTTTGGTGTTATAATTGCTCTACCTGCCCGATGGATTGTAAGATCGATGCTCTACGCCCTACGCAGGTGCATATGAAACTGTTGATCATCGAAGACGAAGAGGACTTGGCGACAGCTTTGGCTCGCGGGCTGCGTAAGCAAGGCTATGCTGTGGACGTTGCATACGACGGAGAAGAAGGCTGGGAACTAGCGGATAACCAGGACTACGACCTGCTCATATTGGACCTGAGCCTGCCAAGCCTCGACGGCGTGGAAATTTGCAGACGCCTACGTCTTAGCCAGCCGCGCCTGCTTATACTAATGCTGACCGCTCGCAGCCATCTAAACGAGCGAGTGAGCGGTCTCGATACTGGAGCAGATGATTACCTGGTGAAGCCGTTTCATTGGAGTGAATTGATGGCCCGGGTAAGGGCTCTGTTACGTCGCGATATCCGAGTTAGCGGCTCGTTGCTACGATGCCACGATTTAACAATCGACGCCGATGCGAGGATCGCCCAACTTTCGGGTCGGCGGCTGGACTTGACTCCCAAGGAGTTTGGCATCTTGGAATATATGATGCGCAACGCCGGTCGCGTCATCACCCATCAGGAGTTGTTGGATCACGTTTGGGATTCGTCCGCAGACCCGTTTAGCAACGCGCTGCGAGTTCACATAAATTCGTTGCGCCGCAAGTTAGGAGACCATCGAGAAGCGCCGCTCTATATCGAGACCGTTGTATCCTTAGGCTACAGGATGTGCTCGATTGGTGGCACAGTGGAGACTAAGTAGGTATCGAAAAGTAACAGCAACAAATCAAGCGGCTTGACCTTGAATACCAGCCCAGACGAGAGCCTGTCGAGGGGTCATCTCCTTGAAGAAGGTGTCCACAGCCTCCAGCAAAGGTGCCATCGAGCCATGCAGACGATTAGCGGCTACTTTGCCTTTCAGCCGCAACCATATCGGCTCAACAGGATTGAGATGAGAACAGTAGGTGGGCAAGTACAACAAGTGCAAACGGCTGTGTTCAGATTGGGCAAGCCACGTTCCCACAGCTTTGGCCGTGTGGCTGCTGTAGTTGTCCACCACCAGCACTATGGCTCCAACCGGATAGGTGACAAGCAACTGTTCCAGGAAGGCCAGGAAGTCCTCCGTAAGCATACGCTTACGCACCAGGTAGGTCCACTGCCCACTCCTGATGTTGAGTGCCCCGAACAGAGCACGACTGCTGTTGGAGCCGGGATTGGGCACCCTCACCTGCTGCCCAATCCAGTGCCACATGGCTCTGACGAGGGGCAACAACTGCACTCTCGATTCGTCGGCATACAGGACGGGGGCGTCAGGTCCCGCCTGCAGCACCGCCTCGGCTATGCGCCACTGCTTGAGAGCCTTCTGGGGGTCGGTTTTGTGGGGCATAGCCAGGCGAGGTCTACCCCAGCGCAACCCCAACTCTTGCAAAGTGGCGTGTACCGTGCCCAGGCTGAGGGTCACTCCCACAAGCGAGAAGATGGCTGCCCCCAACATGGCTACAGTCCAGAAGGTTGCCAGGAAGCCGAAGTGCAGCGGGTCATTATGCATGAGGGTGGTGAGGGTAGAATGCACTTGTGGTGTAACCTTACGAGGTCTGCCGCTACGACCCTCGTCACGCAAGCCATCGGGTCCGGCCAAGTCGAAGCGGCGTATCCACAAGCGCACTCTGGCCCGGCTCACCCCGAAGATAGTGCTGATCTCGGGCACAGTGCGATGTTGAGCCGACAAAAGGATCATGTGGGCGCGTTCGCTCACTCGGCCCACCTCCTGGCGGGTCATGCGCTTGAGTTCGTGTTGTTCTTCGTCGGTTGGTGGTCTCACGTATATCATCGCTGGCTACCTCCAGTTCAGTATACCACCCTGGAAGTGCCTGGAACTTACTGATACCTACTTAGTTGATTACTGACCGATTTACGAGACTGCGGCAGCGGAAGAGCTACCGGCCTACGCTACGAACCCGGCTGGCTTTGCTGTCGAGTATTTTGCTCATAGCCTTGAGCATGGGCTTAGTCTTATTCATTAACGGGGTTGCCACGGTAACGGTCCCTGATACGGAGACTTCTGCCTTATCTGAGGCATTGACCACCTCTCCCGCAGCAAGTAGGCCACTCGGGCAGGCCACTGTTACACCTATTGCTTTTACCGATGCCGGGTCAGAGGCAGTCAATCCGTCAGGCTACGATCATATAAGGCAAACGGTATTAGGGCAGTTACGCCTCATTTCGCTCGCTGGGCTGTTTTTGATTGCTGTGGTGGGGGCAGTAAGCGCATACTGGATGGCCGGGCGCGCACTGCGACCGTTGAGTGAAGTCAGCATGGCAGCGCGCCGCATTAGCGCCACCACTCTTGATACTCGTCTTGGGCTAGAAGCTCCGGAGGATGAGATCAAAGAATTAGCACAGTCGTTCGACGCAATGTTGGATCGGCTTGAGAGCTCCTTTGCCCAACAGGGTCAGTTTGTGTCCAACGCCGCTCATGAGTTGCGCACACCCCTAGCCACATTGCGTACCAACTTAGAGGTAGCCTACGATGATCCGGCAGCCACGCTAGACGATTATCGAGAGATTGCACCGGTGTTGGACCGCACGCTAACAAGGCTCGAGAGGCTGGTGGCCGATTTACTCCTTATGGCAACTGAGGAGAAATCGCTAGTTTATGAGGAACTGGCGCTCCAGCCTTTAGTTGAAATCGCAATGCAGGATCTGGAGACCGTTGCTATTCGGCAAGCGGTAAGACTGAGCTTCACTGCGGGTGGCGAGTTTACTGTACGTGGAGATGGGCCTCTACTGGCGCGTGTCTTTTGCAACCTGATCGAGAACGCCATCCGTTACAATCGCCCAGGTGGGAGCGTAGCTGTCGCCGTTCGGGGCGATCCCACTGAGGCAATCGTGGAGGTCACAGATACGGGTATTGGCATCACGCCCGAGGAACAGCTTCACATCTTTGATCGCTTCTACCGCAGCGACCGGTCTCGGTCGCGGCAAAGGGGCGGTGCCGGCCTGGGGTTAGCCATTGTGGCGCACATAGTGAAACTGCACGGTGGCCAGGTGCTCGTAGAAAGTACCCCAAACACCGGAAGCCGATTTACCGTTTGCCTCCCCTGTAAGACGCTTGGATCCCTCGCGCCTTCCACGGACCTCACTCGCCTCTCCCCTAATCCCTCATAGGAGCTCAGATTCTCTTACTCTCCTGTTAGACCTTGATAGGCACTGCTCGCAACTTAACGAAATCTTAACCCCTCCTCTGTTACATTAACTGCAATTGGCTGCAGAAACGCTGACAGCTTTCTATCTCGGGGAGGGGGCAGAAATGAAATACCGTTTCCTTTTCAGCATGGCCGCTTTCGCGCTGTTAGTGACCGCCTTCGTGGGCAATGCAAGCGTAACACCCGCCAGCGCGTCTAACATCTCACGAACAACAAAGTTGATACGAGCGCCAGGGGCTGCTGCGGCATCTAATCAAGCACATCAACCCGTTCGTCCCTGCATCAGCGCGTAATGTGCGGAAATAGCATCCACGCCTATAACAGCCGTGAGCCACCCGAACCTATTATCACAATCCTCCTTCTCGGCATTACCTTACCAAGATACAATAGCCGAGGAGGTAGCATTTCATGCTCTACTTTGTATTTGC
>JBBSGN010000392.1:0-3914 GCA_038254085.1 Chloroflexia bacterium
CACCGTCACGGCGCACCTGTCTACCTCCTCGGGAAAGCCGGTCAACAATGCGCAGATCAACTTCTCCGTGGACGGAGTGCTGGACAGTTCAGCGCGGACCGATGCCACCGGCACGGCGATTTGGAGGCTGCGAGGTGACCTGCCTGCTGGCTCTCATGAGATAAAGGCGACGTTCGATGGGCTGCCTGGCGTGCGCCCTGCAAGTGCTACAACGCAGGTTGCAGTCTCCAGCACAGTACTCACTCTATCAACCGTCACCGGCTCTGCCGTGACGAACGGCGCTACTCTCACAGCATATCTTACCACTTCGGGGGGGAAGCCGGTCAACAATGCGCAGATCAACTTCTCCGTGGACGGAGTGCTGGATAGTTCAGCGCGGACCGATGCCACCGGCACGGCGGCCTGGCGACTGCGAAGCGACCTGGCTGCTGGCTCTCATAGGATCGAGGCGACGTTTGATGGGCTGCCTGGCATGCGCCCGGCAAGCGCCAGCAAGCAGATAGGGGTAGCGGGCACGGCTCTTAGCCTCAAACTGACCGTGCCAACCGACACCCGCGCTAACACCCCCTACACAGCCACCGCAGTTTTGAGAACGGACGCGGGACAGCCTTTATCTAACGCTCAAATCACCTTCCTGGTGGATGCCGTGCAGGCGGGAGATAGCCGCACTGACGCCGATGGCATGGCAGTCTGGCAGTTGCGGAGCGACCTAGCAGCTGGCTCGCACACACTAGACGCGGTCTTCGGCGGGACACCTCTGGCCAGCCCAGCGCGCGCCTCGTACATGCTGGGGGTGCTGGCTACTAACATGACCCTTAAAATAACTCCTGCCACCTTGCAAGTGGCACAACCTTTCTCAATAACCGCGCAGCTCGTAAACTCCGGGAGCAAGCCAATAGCTGGAACGCTGGTCACCTTCTTCCTGGACGGTGCGAGGCTTGGTGATGCCCAGACCGATGCTGCGGGAACTGCTGACTGGCGCTTCCGGAAAGACTTGCCCTCCTCGGGCACCCACTCGCTCACTGCTGTTTCAAATGGGTCACCCTCGGTGCGCCAGGCGAGCGGAAGCATACAATTGGCAGTGGCTCCCACGACGGTCGAGGTCCGCACTGTGCCTGCCCTCGCCGGTATACGCTTCTTGCTGGACGATCGCAGCTTTGTATCAGACGCGCAAGGGGTTGCGCAAATCGAAGTACTACAACCCGGTGCCGCGCGGTTGGCGATTGTTGACACGCAATCCGAAGACAAATCGGGTGTACGGCGCAGTTGGACGCGCTGGTGTTGCGCGGTCCTTCCTGAGTTGAGCTATCAGCAGGTTATTCCCAGTGTGGATATATCGAGCACCAACCAATATCAGGCCGGATTCGACGTAAGCTACCTGGTGAATACGACCTTCGTGGACCTGGGAGGTCGTCCTGTCGATCCCAAGCGCGTCACGGAGCTAACGCTCAAAGGCAGTACAGGGGAGGTCTACAGGCTGCACGGCGGCGAAGCGCAATGGCTTCCGTCAACTCGTTCCGTGACTTCGGAGCATGGTCTGCAGGCCAGCGATATTCAGTACTCAGTGGAGAGCGTTATCGTTGACGGCGCGAATCTGGTCAACAAATCGGAGCAACGCTTCTACCCCAGCCAGAGCCAGACCTGGAAGGTGCAACTCCTGTTCTACTCCGCTCACTTTACCGCCCGCGATGCCCTGCTCGGCTTCCCGATCGGCGCAGGCGTACACCTTGATTACCCAGACGGGCATAGTGCAACGCTCCCATTTGGTCCTAGAGCCGAACTGATGATCAATTCCTTGCCGCGCGGCCAATATAAAGTGAGCGTATCTGGAGCCAACGGGCTTTCCCCGTCCACCCCCGTGGCCCTCTCCAAGGATCAAGACGTGGATCTGCTGGTGATCAGCTATGTCGATCTCGCAATTGCTGCTGGTATTCTGGGTATAATCAGCATCGGGCTGTTGGTAGTTGGCAGGCGGCGTTTCCTTCGCAAACGGCTCCGCCGGCGGTTAGTCGGCGCAGAGTCTGGGAGCTCGCTATTGGGCGGAGACCTAGCGGTGGCGCGAGGCAGGAATGGAGCGGGTGGCACGAACGGCCACCAGGGATCCTTCGACAAAGGACCCGCGCCCCATCAGGTGCTGTCAACAGGCGATATTCTAAGTACCTCCCACGATCCGCGGGATTAGCGCGGTACGTGGCGTTCGAGAGGAAGATATGAAGTTGCATCGCCGTGGCACGCGCAGTAGAAGCCGGGGCTATCTCTGGCTGTTCGGTGTTGTTCTGTTGTTCGCAGACCCCACCGGAATAGTGCGCGCCACAAACACTGCACAGAACAAGCCGCCTATTCCTCTGCTGGCCTACTACTATATCTGGTTTGAGCAAGGATCATGGACCAGAGCAAAGATCGACACACCGCTCTTGGGCCGTTATTCGAGCGACAACGCCGAGGTCATGCGCAAACATGTTGCCCTAGCTAAAGAGGCCGGTATAGACGGTTTCTGCGTCAGTTGGAAGCATACACCCGATCTTGATCGGCGGCTTAAGCAACTAATCGAGATCGCTGATGCTCAAGATTTCAAACTCTCGATCATTTACGAGGGCCTGGACTTCGATCGCACTCCTTTGGCAGCAGACCAGGTGGCCGCTGATTTGGACTATTTCGTTGCGCACTTTGCAAGCGACAAGGCTTTCTCCATGTTTGGGCAACCGGTGATTGTATGGTCAGGCACATGGGCTTTCTCGCGTGACGAAGTGGCCAAAGTAACTGCTCCGAGACGCAAGAAGCTGAACATCCTGGCTTCGGAGAAGAACGTATCCGGTTATCAGCGGCTAGAAGACCTGGTTGGCGGCGATGCTTACTACTGGTCCTCCGTTGATCCTGATACCTTCCCCGGCTATGAAGAAAAACTAGCAGCCATGGGGCGAGCGATCCATAGTACAGGTGGCCTCTGGATCGCGCCTGCCGCTGTGGGCTTTGACGCCCGTCTGGTGGGAGGAACGCAAACAGTGGACCGCAAAAATGGGGCTACGTTGCGCCGGGAGATGGACGCTGCCGTGCGTTCATCTCCGGATGCGGTTGGGCTGATCAGTTGGAACGAGTTCAGTGAAAACTCACACGTCGAGCCAAGCCGCAATTACGGCAGTAGCTATTTGTCCGTACTGGCCGACATCAGGCGGGCGCAGGGTGCTTCGGTCGGGATGATCAGCAGCGACGAGTCGCCCGAAGGTCCAGCGCAGTTCAACGGAATCCTGGTGATTGCGGGCGTATCGGCTCTATTCGCGGCTAGTCTGGTGGCAATCGTCTGGCGCAGCGTGCGGGGTCGAGAAGGGCGCCCACCCAGGTCCGGCGCGGGACCGCCAACCGAGACATCTGAGGGGCATGTGCAGGTATAGTTTGCCTGGCGCGCCTAAGGCGCGTGCCACTTGATCGTGCAAGTACGATCAACAGTCAGAGCAGCCGTTCATAGGCTGCTCTGACTGTTGATCACGTCCTTACCTGCGCCAGGGCCGGATCGAACCGGACCAGATAACCTTGGGCTCCGGCGCATAATGCTCAAGGGTTGCAACCCGGGAAGAAGGTGTTAGCCACTATCTTGGACACTTGCCCCCTGGTTGTGGTATTGCCTGGACGGAAGTACGGGCGGCGCTGCGGGTCGCATGGCTCCCCCTGCCCACCGCAATCATATCCGCTGATCGCTCCGTGCAGATAGAGTCGCTCGATATATACCCAAAACGGCTGTGTAGGCGGCACGTCAGCAAAGCTCTGCTGGGCGCCGGGAATGGGATCGTTGTAGGAGGCAGCAGTCGAGACGATCTTGGAGATTTGCCCTCTGGTACTGCTGCGACCCGAACGGAAGTACGGGCGGCGCTGCGGGTCGCATGGCTCCCCCTGCCCACCGCAATCATATCCGCTGATCG
>JBBSGN010000393.1:0-3883 GCA_038254085.1 Chloroflexia bacterium
CAGGGGCGATTGGCGCTGGTCGGGCGGGCCTACTCGGCTGTCGAGGGCGTTCTGCTATCGCCGGTGGTGTACGTTATCGGACGGCAGCTTTGGTCGGTGGGCGCGGGGCTGCTGGCTGGGTGCTGCGTAGCTGGGGCAGCCTTGTTGGTGCAGGCCGCCCACTTCGGCACGGTGGACACCGCTATCACGCTGGCGGGAGCGACGTTGCTCCTAACTTCGCTCCATGTGGCATCGGGCGGTGGAGTGCGCTGGTACGTCTTGAGCGGGATCGTGCTGGGGCTGGCGCTGGCGACCAAGTTGAGCGCCGGGCCGTTCGTGCTGCTGCCTGTGCTGGCTCACTTTCTGAGGGCGCGTAGTATGGCAACGAAAGGACATAGAAGCTGTCTCGCAGCCGTTGTCCGCTCCCCCCTCACTTTGCTGGCCGTCCTGACGGTAGCTATATGCCTCATCACCGCCCCATACTATCTACTAGCCGCAAACGAACTGTGGGCAGCGATTGTTGAGCAGAATGTCGAGTTGAGCGGGGGTCATGTCTTCCCTTATACCTGGCAGTTTATCGGTAGTGTGCCCTATCTCTTTGAGCTACAGAACCTTGTGTTATGGAGTCTGGGATTGCCGCTTGGTGTGGCGGCACTGGCCGGGTGGGTGTGGGCACTCGTGCAGGCCGTTCGCTTCCGTGCCGCGCCCATGCTGCTCCTGACCGTCTGGCCCACTCTCTATCTGCTCTATATCGGCACCTGGGAGGCGCGATTCGTGCGCCATACCCTGCCCCTGATGCCGTTCTGCTGTCTGTTTGCCGCAGGTGGCACGTTTGCGCTCGTGGGGTGGTTACAGAGGAAAGGTCCGGCGGCTGATTGGGTAGGGAGGCTGGCTGTGGGTGTTGTGGCGTTGGGGGCCGTGTTGTGGGGCCTGGTTGTGCTGTCCATTTACACCAGGCCCGACACGCGGCTGGCGGCTACCGAATGGCTCTACGCCAACGTGCCCGCGAATACACAGCTGGTGATTGAGGACAAGAACGACCTGGTGCCAGTGCCGTACCCGGGCCACCCTTCCAACAGTTACAAGTTCGCCACGTTGGCGGTGACGGCCCCCGACACGCCCGCTAAGATGGGCGATTTTGCCTCTACCCTCGCGGAGGGCGAAGTGCTGATAATCCCAAACCGGCGCTGGTCGGCAACGCTACCTAAGCTGTCTGCTTTCCCATTGACGGGGCGATACTATCGCCTCCTCCTGGACGGCGAGCTAGGCTATACGCCCCTACGGACGTTCTCCAGCCCGCCCCGTCTCGGTCCCTTGTCCTGGCCCGACAATACCGCCGAAGAGACTTTCCAGGTGTTCGACCACCCTACGGTCCGCCTCTTCGGCAACACAGGGCACTTGCCGGCTGATGCATTGCGGGCGTTGCTGATGGGTGGGGGTCAGTAATCAGTTAATCCCTAATCCCATTTGACGCGCCTGCGTCTGGCGTGATACAATTAGCAGGGTATGCAGTTTAGATTGTACTCACCCGATAAGTTGAGTCTGCCCGGCCCCGGTAGTCTCCGCTTGCGGTCCCAGCCGTTCCACTATACCCATTCCCGACTGTGAGCCAAAGGCTATTTGTGCTACCTCTCCAATTGTTCCGTCTGCGAAAAAAGGACAACCAAGCGGTTGCTGAAGCCGCGAGCGACGAGGCGTCTCCGCGTGTAAATTGGCGAGAGCCGCTTGCGGTATTTCTCGTCACGCTACTCGTGTTGGTGGCCCTCACGCCGCGCATTATAGACTACCTTAGCCCCACTACGGGCGACGAGCCGTTCTACTTGATGACGGCTATCAGCCTCATCAAAGACGGCGATCTCAACGAGTGCAATAACTACCGCCAGCGCGACGAAGCGGCCATCTACCCAGCCTTTTACACGGCTGGCGGTCACTTCAATGGTTTCCCCGCCGGCTGGGTGGGGTGGACCGGCTCGCCTTATCCGTTGCCTCCGCACCCCGCTCAACTGGTACCCGCCAGCCGCATGTGCCCCGGCGCTAACCAGTACTCGGCTATAGACCCTGCCATACCGCTGCCCGCCGACGGCTCGCACAGCGAGCTCTATTCCAAGCACGGTCTGGGTCTGAGCCTGCTGGTGCTGCCCGCCTTCGTGGTGGATGGGCGCGTGGCGGTGGTACTGTTCCTAGCTATGCTGGCAGCGTTGCTGGCGGCCAACGTCTATTTGCTGGCGCGTGAGGCCACCGGCCCACGAGAACAGAGGCTGCCTGCCGTGTTAACGTGGCTGGCCTTTGCCTTCACCGTGCCGCAACTGCCCTACTCGTTCCTCATCTTCCCCGAACTGCCCGCCGCGCTCTTCATATTGTACGCTTTCCGCCGCATACGACTGTGGAACAACAACTGGTGGCAGGTGGCCGCGATAGGCTTTAGCATTGCCTTCATCCCCTGGTTGCACTATCGTTTCGCGCCGGTCAGCGCGGCCCTGGTGCTCTATTTTATCTATCAGGAGATAACCCGACGTACCGAGTGGCGGCTTCGCAACTTCATCCTGGTGGGATCGCAGGCGGCGATTTCCGCGCTGTTGCTGATGCTCTTCTTCTATATCCGCTATGGCATGATCTTTCCTAACCCGGCGGACCACGCGGGCAGCAACGATTTCGACGGCACGCTGCGCGGGGCGGTCGGTCTGCTCCTCGACCAGCAATGGGGGCTGCTCGTATCGGCTCCCATCTTCATATTGGCCTTCGTTGGCCTGATCCTAATGACGGTTAAGAGGCCCCTGCGGAAAGACCTCCTGTGGCTAGGCATCATATTGGTGCCCTACTACGATGTGATCGCCAACTACGCGCAGTGGTGGGGCGAGTGGTGCCCACCCGCACGATACATCGCCTCGGTGCTGCCTCTTTTGGCTCTGCCTTTCGCCATTTCTCTCAGCCGGATCAAGAGCGACGCATACAAGGGGATCTACGCGGTGCTGCTCTTTTTCAGTTACCTGACAATGTGGGGCTTCCTGGTCCAGCCGCACTGGATGTACAATCAACCGGACGGCAGCAGCCAATTATACCGCCAGGGTCTCGCGCCCGCCCTCGCCAACCTGCGTATCCACGTGCCCGCCAGCGTAGACATTGGCCGCATCTTCCCGTCGTTCGTGCGGCCCTATTATGCCTACGCAGAGCAGGGCAAAGAGATGGGCGACGCGGCGGTAGCGGCGGCCTGGCGCAGCAGCATCGCGCCCGTGGCCTTCATAGCGTTAGTGGTAGCGGCCAGCCTGGCGCTCTACTGGTGGCAGCGCCGCCATGCGGAGGAGACAGACGAGGGCGAGATGGAGGCCGAGACCGCCAGTTTGCCGGGTCGCGCCGCTCCGCAACTGGCGTTTGCCGGGGTCGAAACGGGCGGCCTCGGCGTTGCCAGCACGCGCGTCCCGTGGGTGCCGGAGGAAACGAAACACATCGGCGGTGGAACAAGGCACGGCCAACAGGAACTTACGGAGCTTCCGGCCCTGTCTACGAGGGCGCGCGCGGGTAATGCGCCCACCTACATAGGCTCTGGCAAGGAATCGGAGGTTGAAAGTCGCAAACCCGGCCTGAGAGGGCGCGTGGGCAGGGCGTGGTTGTGGCTGCAACGCTCACGTGGGTTGTGGTTCGGTCTGGTTGCGTTGGTGTTGGCGGCGTATGCCCAGAAGCTCACCACTGTAGACCACGAGATCGTGCCGTCTATACGCTGGTACGCCCTGGCCATCCTGGTGATGATCGTTGGGTGGCTGGGCACGTATAAGAACAAGAGCTTCCTGATGCTGCCGGTGCACCGCCAGGAGAAAGGCACCACCTTGCCGGTGCGGGCCAGAGTACCGTTTAGTGAGTACCGAGTGGAACGGGCCTTACTCGGTACTCACTACTCGGTGCTCGGTAC
>JBBSGN010000394.1:0-3880 GCA_038254085.1 Chloroflexia bacterium
ACGCGAAAGCCGGTGAAGACCTTGTAGCTCCCGTCGTCCATACGCACCGGGAAATGCACAATCAGTTCCCGCTTGGGCTGTGAGAGTATTTGCTTCATCCCTTCGTCCAGGTTGAGCTTGTCGGCAGCAATCATAAACTGCTCTACCGCTATCTGGTACGCGTTGGGTTTCTGCTCGTGTACCTTTTCTGTCGCCATTTGTTAGTCCTCCTCATTGAGTCTAAAGTATTTATGGATCGTTCCGCCGGTCTAAAGGCTTCTATTCCAGCCACGACATTATCGTGGGCCAAAGATGCGAGACCTGGTAGCAGTCCCTTAGCAGCATTGATTGTGCCAGCAAGCCCCTACTTCTCCCAAAAGATAAAAGATAAAACGTAAAACGTAAAACGTAAGAAAGAGGTTCTTACGTTTTATGCATTAGCTCTAGCTTCCGCTTCAACAACTCCCTGACCGTGCCCACGTCGGCCTGACCTTTGGTGGCCTTCATGACGGGGCCAAGGAAGGCGGCGAGGGCGCTCTCTTTGCCGCCCAGATAATCTACGACCGCTTTAGGGTTGGCGGCTATAGCCTCGTCCACCGCTGTTTCCAGGGCCGATTCGTCACGCACGACGGCCAGGCCGCGCTCTGCCACCAGTTCACGGGGGGCGCGTCTTGTCTCGAACAGATCAGGCAAGAGCGAGCGGGCGATGTTGCGGTTGATAACGCCGTCCGCGACCAGCTTCACTAGTTCGCGCAGATGCTCGGCGGTCAATTTGCTCTCCTCGATGCCCGTGCCGGTGTCGGCGAGCAGTTTTGCCAAGTCGTTGACGATGAAGCCCGCCGCGATCCGCGCTTCTTCCGATGTCAGACCATCGGCCACGAGCTCGAAGTAATCGGCGGTTTGGCGGGATGACGTGATTTGGGTGGCATCATAAGCCGACAGCCCGTACGGCTGCACGATCCGTTCCCGGCGAGGTTCCGGAAGCTCTGGTAGGGTGGCGCGTATGGCGTCTCGGTCCTCGTCGGTGAAGGTGAGGGGAGGGAGGTCAGGCTCCGGGAAGTAGCGGTAGTCGTGGGCCTGCTCCTTAGAGCGTTGCCCTACCGTCACGCCTCGGTCCTCCACCCAGCCCCGCGTCTCCTGGGTTATGCGCCCGCCATTCTTGAGGATGGCGATCTGCCGCTCTACCTCGTATTCGAGGGCCGAGCGCACCGCCTTGAAGGAGTTCATGTTCTTTACTTCGACCTTAGTGCCCAGTTCGGACTGTCCGGCGCGGCGCACCGACACGTTGGCGTCCACCCGGAACGACCCCTCCTCCATGTTACCGCTTGACGCGCCTATCCAGCGCAGGATATGGCGGAGTTGCATCAGATAGAGTTGGGCCTCTTCGGGCGAGGCGATGTCGGGGGCCGATACGATCTCCATGAGCGGCAGGCCCGCGCGGTTCACGTCCATGAGCGAGTAGGGGATGCCGTCGGGGCCGACGCGGTGCAGCAGGCGGGCGGTGTCCTCCTCTAAATGTACGCGAATGATGCCGGTGCGCGAGGTATGGAGGCGGTTGCCGCGTTTGTCGGTGACTTCCATGTCAAGGTGGCCGTCCACGCAGAGGGGCAAGTCGTATTGCGAGATTTGATACCCTTTCATAAGGTCGGGGTAAGGATAGTTCTTGCGGTCGAACTTGGAGAAGTCGGGGATCGTGCAGTTGAGGACCAGCCCGGTGCGGATCGTCTGGCGCACGGCCTCGCGGTTGATCACCGGAAGTGTGCCGGGCATCCCCAGGCAAATGGGGCAGACGTGCGTGTTGGGCGGGGCGTAGGCTATGTCGGCGCTGCACCCGCAGAACATCTTGCTCTTGGTGAGGAGTTGCGCGTGGACTTCCAGGCCGATGGTGGCGATATACTCGCCTTCTCGCGTTTTAAGGGAGGGTGATGCCATGCCTGCCGTTTGAGAGGGGGCCGGACCTGATGTGGGGCTATTGGGGTCTATAGCTGCGCTGCTATTTGCGTTGACCATGCGAGATTTTTCTCCTGCCGAAAAAACGGCGGCCTTTGATTATATCACGTTGCGGGTGGGCGTGCAACTTGAGGGAGTAGCCATAATGTGCTACCCCATCAAGTACTCCTCGCCCATTGTGGGGTGGGCAGGGTCGTGCTACGATTAGTGACAACAGGCCCAGGAGCAATGTTAGTCCTACTGCATGTCTGTTCGTCATCTATTCGTCGGGTTACAGACAGCGCTGGTTGGCGGCCTGTTGATTAGTTCGACAGTTCGATATGCGTCGCAGGCACAACCAGACCGAAGGCAACCAGGCCGGAGGCGCGTCAGCACACAATTGAGGGACAAGTAAGATGCAAAAAATAGTCTCACAGACTTGGGTTCGAATAGCCCTTTCTCTTACATTATTGCTCGTGCTGGCTGGCGGCGTGCTGGCCTTCATCACGGCGGGCCAGGTCGGAGCCAAAGAGCAAGAGTCTACAGAGGCACGGCTTGAATCAATTGCTCGCGATGTGGCCCAGCGCTCGGCAGGTTACCTTAGCGGAGGCGCGCCTTTCGAGGCTTTCGGCTCTGTAGCTAAAGACGTCTCGAACATCTACGACGTGCGTGTGACTATTGATTGGCCTGACGGCAAGGTGGTGGCTGACTCGACACAAGACTACACCAAGATGCCCAACGAGGCCGGGCAGCCCGAGATCGCCGCAGTGCTGAAAAACCACGCAGAGATGGGCACTACCACTCGCATAAACCCGGCAACTAATACCTCCGAGTTCTACATCTCTGTGCCGATAGCCGAAGCGTCGGACCCGTCCACTATCCTGGGCGTGGCGCGCGTGGCCGTGCCGAGCAGTCAGATAGAAGCGCAGCGTTCGCAAGTAGTTAAGAGTGTGGCTACGGCGGCGGTGCTGGTGCTAATCCCGGCCATCGCGGTCGTCTTGCTGCTGGCCCGCTCAATTGTTGGTCCACTCGCTACATTGCGTAAGACCGCCCAGCGCTTCGGTAGGGGCGATTACGCGGCACGCGCCGAGGCCAAAGGTCAGAGCGACATAGACGACCTGGCGCGCGAGTTCAACTCGATGGCCGACCAGGTGGCAGGCACCATGAGCGAGAGGACCGCCGAGCGCAACCTGATGGTGGCTATGCTGGCCTACATGCACGACGGCATCGTTATCACCGACAGTGAGGGCCATGTGGAGGCGATGAACCTTCCCGCATCCACGCTGTTTGCCACGCCTGCTGACCAGGCCGAGGGCCGGACCCTGACGGAGCTTAGTGGCGACCAGCGACTGGGCCAAGTGCTGAGTGCGGCGTTGGCTCGTCCCGGCCAAAGGCAGAACCTGGACATCGAGCTTCAAGGCCGACAGCTATCGGCAGCCGTCACAGGCGTGCCAAGCGCCACCGGAGACAAGCCGACCGGCCTGGTGGTGCTGCAAGACGTGACCGATCTGCGCCGATTGCAGCGCAACGGGCAAGGCTCGTTTGCAGGCCGCGCATAGCGCATGTAAATCACAGCAAGCAACAAAAGGCGGCTTCGCTTGGAAGCCGCCTTTTGTTGCTTGTTGAAGCATGGTAAGATTTATAGGTGAAGCAGGGGTATCATTGGTGGAGCGACAGGCAGGAGGCGATGCGCGATGCCTGACAGCAGCGCGCTCTTTATATTTCTGCTTGCGACTCTGGCGCTCAACTTCACACCTGGGCCGGACATGCTATACGTGATAGGGCGCAGCGCAGGCCAGGGACGGGCGGCGGGCGTCGTATCTGCCCTCGGCATCGGGGTGGGCACGCTGGTGCATATGAGCGCGGTGGCGTTGGGCCTCTCGACCCTGCTCATATCGCTGCCGTTGGCCTACGACTTTATCAGGTACGCGGGTGCTGCCTATCTGGCCTACCTGGGCATCCGCACTCTGAC
>JBBSGN010000395.1:0-3877 GCA_038254085.1 Chloroflexia bacterium
ACCCTACGATGTGCTCCTATCGCTGCTAGGCGACTTTTACTATAAGCAAAAATATCCCGCTGGTGCCTCCGGCCAGGCTCCCAACACTGGTCCCGGCTCGATCCTGTTCCCTCAGACAAGCAAACGGCTGGGTGGCAAGTTTCTCGACTACTGGAACAGCCACGGAGGGTTGGCTCAACAAGGCTATCCAATCTCGGACGAATTTACTGAGAAGAGCGATCTGGATGGCAAGACTTACACGGTTCAATACTTTGAGCGGGCTGTCTTCGAGATCCACCCTGACAATGCCCCGCCCTACAATGTCTTGCTGTCGCAACTAGGTACCTTCCGCTACCGCGCAACGTACACCATAGCAAAGACTCTTACCCCCACAGTGACAGGCGAAGCAAATACGGGCCCCACACCCACTACTCTCATAGGTGGCGATGCCGTGCTAGTGGGGGCCGGCGATATCGCTGCCTGCGGTCGCCCCGGTGATGAGGCCACTGCCAAATTGATAGATGGCATCCCCGGCACAGTGATGACGGCCGGCGACGACGCCTATGAGTCCGGATCGCCGGAGCAGTTTGCAAACTGCTATGACCCGACCTGGGGCCGATTCAAGGCCCGGACTAAACCGGCGATAGGCAATCACGAATACCTGACCCCTAACGCCGCTGGCTACTTCGGGTACTTTGGGGCCGCCGCCGGTGACCCGACTAAAGGCTACTATAGCTATAACCTTGGTGCCTGGCACATCGTGGTTATCAATTCGGAATGCTCGCACATTGGCGGCTGCCAGGCTGGCTCTCCGCAGGAACGATGGCTGCGTGACGATCTAACGACTCACCCTGCTGAATGCACGCTCGCATACTGGCACGAGCCTCGCTTTAGTTCAGGTGAGCATGGCTCGCAGGCATTTATGCAGCCGATCTGGCAGGATCTTTATGATGCGAATGCAGAGATTGTAGTCAACGGACACGACCACGACTACGAACGCTTTGCCGCCCAGGATGCGGCGGGTAACGCTGACCCCACGCGTGGCATCCGGGAGTTCGTTGTCGGCACGGGCGGCAAGAACTACTACCCTATCGGCCCCGCCATCGCCAATAGCGAAGTGCACCAGGACTTCGTCTTTGGAGTGGTCAAGTTCACGCTGCACCCCACGAGCTATGAATGGAAGTTCATCCCCGAAGCCGGTAAGACCTTCACCGACTCTGGCAGCGGTATCTGCCACTAACCCTTCGAGCTAGTGGCGATTTCGTGTCAGCGGGGAGCGAGCTATTCAACCCGTCGCTAGCAATCAAATTTGTCGTCCAGCCGAATTGAACATGGACAACGCTGGACGGTGGCATTCACCCAGTCGGACTCTGCGACCAGCGGAAGTGACGCTCCTATGTCAAGGGGTCCGGGGTCTTAACTCTTGCACATGCTCAGGCAGCTGTTTCTTGAGCACACCCATGTATCCGGTTCTGTTGCAACAATCGCATTGGAACACCTTTTGCTACTATATTTATGGCGCTTGCTTCGAAGGCAAGCACTAGATGTGGTGTCTACCCAAGTTGTTGCAACAGAACCAACAATTCTCTATCTTTGGACAATTAAGGATTGATGGGTCAGGCCTCCAGTAGGTCATAAGGTCATAAAGATGCTCTTGAGGAACACCCGCCAGGAACTGCCGATGAAGCCAATCAAGCAAGTGCCTCCGATGCACTCGCTGCACCTCTCGAGGTGCATCCCCTATGGTCACATGCTCAGAGGTGTTGGCCTGCAAGATGGCACGCTGCTCGTCGAGCAACAAGTACCCCGCCATAGCCAACGTCCAGAACCTCTCGATAGCAGTGGCACTCATCAGTTGATACTGGTCCAGCCCCAGCAATTCCTTGCAGTCGGCGAACAGCACCTCGATGTCCCAGCGTGCCGCTATGTGTCCCAGCAATTGCTCCAGGCTTGCCTCCAAATCGCTCGACGCCCAGTACGGCACCTCGGACAGAGGGGTTTCAAGGCTCCAGCGCACCGCACAACCAGCACCTGGCACTTGTACAGAACCCGCACTCTGGTAGTGATCACATGTGCGTAGACGGTGCGTTCCTTCTCTTCTCCCTCCTTGACGGAGCCGGAGCCGGAGCCGGGACGCGGGTCTCTAGGCCAGCGCACCGACACATAATCAGCCTCAGTCAGGCTAGCCACGTACTCCGGCAAGGGGTGCCAACGCCAGCCTTGAGTGCTCTGAGGGTCTGCTGCTCGGATCGAGCGGTTGGCTTTCAGCCCGCTAGTGACTTGGAAGCCTCGTTGCCGAGCCACCTGCCACACCCCCTTGCAGGTGAACCAGCTATCCACCAGCACATGGGTGTCGGCGCCTTCCACAGGTTCAAAGCTCTCGATCTGCTCCATCATCAGGTCAATCTTGCTCTTGAAGGGCACTCCCTCGCGCTGGCAGACCTCCTTCTGTCGGTAAAGCCGAGGAGCCTGTGGACAGCGACGACCCAACAGCACATACAGGCTCGTCATCATGCTATGCCCCCTCACCGGGTGTCCGGCAGTGGTGGAGAAGTGAGTGCGAGTGCCTACTCCCGCCATCTTGCGACCTTTGGGCTTGGCAATGGTGGAGTCGTCCCCAATCAAGTAACCGGTCACTCGGCTTACAGTAGAACGGTAGAGGAGAGGCGTCCCCGGCCTGCGTAGCCTGCTCGCTCAGTTCGCAAGCGAGTACGTTCGCAAGCCACCACCGGCGCAAGTTGTCTGCGCAAGCGAGTATACCATGCATACCATGCAGCCACCATAGCCTCATGGTCCCAGGGAGCGCGGTTCAAGAAGCGGCTCAACCCACAGTAACTACGTACACGTACTCCCAGTACCGTACGGTGCAAGCCGCACAGAGTACGCCCTTCCATACAGAGCAACAGAGCCAACAGAGCCAACAGAGCCAACAGTACGCTCACAAAGTACTGGTATTGGTATTGGGGCTTGCTGAAGCAGTGGCGGAAGCTCTCCGCGAACTGGCGCACCCCCTCGTCGGTGCATATAATGGGCGTAGGCATAGTGATAGTGGTCCTCCCAGGGTAAAGGATTGGTTTGGCAACCCTCTTATACCCAAAAGACCCTATGCCTTCAATGTTTCAGTTGGAAAAGTGCAAAGTTAGAGCAATTATTAATTGCGGCGAAGCTGTCTGTATCCTGGTTATCTATGTTTAGATCGGTCAAGTTGCACGAAGCATCTAGCGGGACCACAGGCGCAGTGATGACTGCCGCGGGCGTGGTCGGCCTGAGCTTGCTTGCATACACATTCGGCATCGAGCCGAACTGGATCGAGATTCGCCGGGTCCGGGTAGTTTTGCCCGGTCTCCCCATCCAGTTTCATGGCTATCGCATAGTTCAGTTCGGCGACATTCACGTCGGCTGGTGGATGACGAACAGGCAGTTGAGCAAAATAGTACGGATGGTCAACCAGCAGCATCCCGACCTCATAGCGATCACCGGCGACTACGTCACTAGTGTCTCTAAAGAGGCGGCGGCCGCTTTGGTGCCGCCATTAAGCAAACTGAAAGCCAAGGATGGCGTCCTGGCAGTGCTGGGGAACCATGACCACCGTGGGCTTGGTGCGGAGCCTGTGCAATGGGCGCTGCACAAGAGCGGCATAATCGCTCTAAACAATAAGGTTTACGCACTGGAGCGGAACGGGGCATCTCTGTACGTTGCGGGTGTAGACTCGGCGAGGAAGGGCAAGGCTCGCCTCGATCTAGTGCTTGAGGCCTTGCCTGACGGTAGCGCGGCCATACTGCTAGCCCATGAGCCCGATTTCGCGGATATAAGTGCGGCCACTGAGCGATTTGCGTTGCAACTCTCGGGGCACTCCCACGGAGGGCAGCTAGCCATCCCGTACTTGGGGCCACCACGT
>JBBSGN010000396.1:0-3869 GCA_038254085.1 Chloroflexia bacterium
GGTTATTATAGTAAGGACTATTGTCTCGGTATGGAAAGTGCTTGTTTGTGTAATGTTTTACTTTATCGGAAATTGGAGATAGTGGTCAGGATTTTATGTTACTAGGTTTAGTTTCTATACTTCTGCTCGTGGCTGCCGCCGCCTTCTTCGTGGCGAGCGAGTACTCGCTTGTTAGCGTTCGCAAGACGCGCATTGAGCAACTTGTTGGCGAGGGGAACGCGGTCGCCGCCGATGTCAAGCGCGCCCTGGAGCATCTCGACAGGTACATTGCGGCGGTGCAGGTAGGCATTACCATCGTCACGCTGATTCTGGGCGCGCTGGGCGAGCCGGTGCTGGCCGAGGTAATCAGGCCGCTCCTAGAGCCTGTCACCTCCCCTTTCACGCAAGTAGTAACCGCTTATGGCCTGGCTGTCGGTATATCGTTCTTGATCGTCACCGTGCTTGAGATCGTGCTTGGCGAGATTGTGCCCAAGATTATAGCCCGGCAGCGGTCAGAGGCGGTGGTGCTGCTACTCATTCGTCCCCTCAACCTGTTTGTCTTTGTTTTCAGGCCGCTTATCTGGATGGTCACCGCTCTTAGCAACGCCGTGCTAAAGCTGGTGGGCGTCCACCCAGGCAACGAGCATGGCAGCGTCTACTCTGTGGAAGAGCTTGAGATGCTGGTGGTGTCGAGCCGCCAGGCGGGCGTGCTCGACAAGGAGGAAGAGGTTATTCTGCGCCGCGTGTTCGACTTCGGCGACCTCACTGCCCGCCAGGTTATGCGCCCACGCACCGAAGTGACGGCTATCTCTGTTACCGATACTCTTTCCGAGGTAATAGCCACCATAGAGCGGCACACGCACACCCGCTTTCCCGTGTACGAAGGCGACCTGGACAATATCGTGGGCGTACTACATGTGAAGGACATTTTCACCCTGCTGGCCCAGGTCCACACAGCCAGTGTCGGCGATGGGCATGAACACAGTGGGGGGGGGGCGAGCACGTACCCGTCCGGCTTCAGCGTGCTGGACCTTATGCGCCCCATACAGGCTGTGCCTGAAACATTGGACGTGGCCGAACTTCTGAGGCGTATGCAACAGGGTGGGCATCAGATAGCCGTAGTGATAGACGAGTACGGCGGTACGGCGGGCATAGTCACCCTCGAAGATATAGTCGAGGAGATCGTGGGCGAAGTGCGTGATGAGTTCGATCAAGAAGGCGGCAATCCCGACATCGTAGTGACCCCCGAAGGCACGCTGGTGGACGGCCTCCTCTCGATTGACGACGCCAACGAGGCGCTTGGCCTGCAAATGGAGGGCGTAGCCGACACAGTGGGCGGCTACGTCTTTGAACGATTGGGCCGCAAGCCTGAGCTTGGCGACGAAATTACAGTCAACGACAACATCATGCGCGTAGAAGACCTCGACGGCCTGCGTATCGCCAAAGTGCGAATAGTCCCCCGCCGCAACGGCTCCGTGACACCCTATGAAGAATAACACTCCACTACGCCACCGGCGCAAGGGCGCTACTAACCGCGCCCCCACACCATCCCAACACCAGCCACCCAATCCCCACCAACACCCAACACGTAAGACCCAGCACCCAACACCCACGACCGAGCGCCTCCAGAAGATACTGGCGCAGGCGGGCGTGGCCTCGCGCCGGGCATCGGAAGAGATGATAGCGGCGGGACGGGTTAGCGTGAACAGGCGGGTGGTCACCGAGATGGGCGTGCGGGCCGATCCCTCCACCGATATTATAGAGGTAGACGGTCGCTCTATCGGTGGGGCGAGGGTCGGCGCGCACACACAAGAATTGGTATACGTAGCCCTGAACAAGCCGGTGGGCGTGGTCTCTACCGTTAAAGATACGCACGCCAGGCAGACGGTCCTTGACCTGCTCACGGGAGCGCGCCTGGGCGAGAAGGGGCTGCGGGTATATCCGGTCGGCAGGCTCGATGCCGGCACGACGGGCCTGCTCTTGCTCACCAACGACGGCGATCTGACCTTTCGGCTGACCCACCCGCGATACGGCGTCGAAAAAGAGTACCGCGCCCTCGTGCGGGGCCGTCCTGGCGAGCCTGCGCTTCGTAAGTTGCGCGAAGGGATAGAGATAGAGGGCGACCTGACCGCGCCCACGCAGGTAAAAGAGCTTGGTAGGCGCGGCAGCGACACCTGGCTACGTGTGATAATCCACGAGGGCCGCAAGCGCCAGGTGCGCCTCATGCTGGCCGCAGTCGGTCACCCGGTCATAGAGCTACAACGCGTGCGCTTCGGGCCTATCACCCTGGGCAGCCTCGAACCGTGCAAGTGGCGCTATCTGGCAGTACACGAGGTACATGCCCTGCGTAAAGCGGTCAAACTATCCACCAGGCGTGGTGGTTCAAAGTCGGGATAAGGAAAGAGTGATCAATTTAACCGCAGAGATGCAGAGGACGCAGAGAACGCAGGGAAAAACAATAGAATCTCTACGTGGGCCTCTGCGTCTCTGCGGTTAATCGAGGCTGGGCATTGAGCAGATGTACGGAGGAGCAACTTATGGGCGGTGATACGGGCGAGCTGCCGCGCACGATAGCGATTGACGGGCCGGCCGGGGCAGGCAAGAGCACTATAGGGCGGCTGCTGGCTGAGACGCTGGGCTATCTCTTCCTCGATACGGGGGCGATGTACCGCGCTGTAGCCCTGGCGGCGCTCAGGCGGGGCATATCTACTACCAACGAGCCGTTATTGGCCGACCTGGCCGAGCGTTTGCCTATCCACATCGAGAAGCCGAAGCCCAGCGAGACCGACGGCAGGCCATACACGGTGATGATTGGCGACGAGGACGTGACCTGGGACATCAGGAAGCCAGAGGTCGAGTCGGTGGTGTCCGAGATCGCGGCGCACCCGTCGGTGCGCGATGCAATGGTGCAGCAGCAACGGCGGATAGCGAGCCTGGGACCCGTAGTGATGGTGGGCCGCGACATTACCACCGACGTATTGCCCGACGCCGACCTGAAGATTTACCTGGACGCCTCGCTCGACGAGCGCGCCCGCCGCCGCTACGATGAGCTAAGAGCGCGTGGGCGCGATGTGACCTTCGCCCAGGTAGAGGCCGAGATAGCCCACCGCGACGACCTGGATATGCACAGGGCCGCCGGCGCCCTCCGCGTAGCCCCAGACGCGCTGCGCGTCAACACCGACGGATTAGAGATAGAGCAGTCGCTTGAGAAGATACTGAGGATCGTGAAGCGTGATGCGTGAAGCGCCCGACCAGCTTATAGCCACTGTCATCTTCCTACATACCGATGTCAATGGACGCGCTAAGCGCTGGAAGCACCAGCCTGAACTTGTGCAGCAGGCATTTGCCGCCTAACGCGCCCCAGAGACTGCGGACCACGATTGACTGGAGGTAACAAGTAACATTCCCGCTATATGCACAATAGCGGTACGTTGGCCTTGAATTACCAAGCGAAGGCGTAAGGGCGTTCCATACCGACGAGGCATGTCTTCCGGTCTAGCAAAAACACGAAATTTGCTCGGTATTCTGCTTTCTCGAACTGTAATCTGCCCCTGGTAGCGGATTTATTCGTCCCAGTCGTACAGGTTACGATTGTACCTGTAATCCCACTGGTCATCAGACATAAAGAAATAGCTTAAGCCTTCGAAAAAGCTAATAACAGTTGGAATGAATGTCCAACAAAACAGCAAATAGGTTAAGCCCCATCCTGGTCGGTTCAGATAAAACTTGTGTATACCGAAGCTTCCCAGGAAGAGAGCTAACAAGCCTGCGATGAACTTCTCTTTGCGCGGCGCGTAGGACACGGGTCTCATAAGTTGGGCCTCCTTCTTCTCAGTGGAACCACGAGGAATCTCAGGGACGGGAAGAACGCAGCTTAAATAAGCGCATAA
>JBBSGN010000397.1:0-3864 GCA_038254085.1 Chloroflexia bacterium
CGATGCACCTTCGCAATGCCCCCACCGGCCTAATGCGGGCTATCGGTTACGGGCAGGGCTACAAGTACGCTCACGACTACGAAGGCGCCCAGGTAGAGCAGAGCCACCTGCCAGACTCGCTGAGAGGCAGGCGTTATTATCGCCCCACCGACCGAGGGTATGAGGGGCGCATCAAGCAGCGCATGGAAGAATGGACCGCGCAGCGCAAAGCGAACAACCCGCTGCACGAAGCCCCCGAAGGCTAGTCTATGGAGTTTGTATGGGCGTTAGTGGCCGCCATAGTGATAGTGGTGGCCGGCTTGTGCGCCCTGGCATACGACACCCTCCGCAACCGCCACGACAGCAACCCCTACCCCTTCCCCGACAATCCCACCAACTCCCTCGACGACACGGCCGTTCAGCGCCGCTTATTCACAGCGTCTAACACCCGGCCCCATACCGGATCGCACAAACCGCGCCGCTCGTCGTTGCTTCCGCTTGCCGTCTCCGCTCTTAGCGCAGGGACCAGTCTGGCAAGAAAGGCTAGAGTCCCCAGGCGGTTGCCGCGCCCCCTGCCCTCTTTACAAAGCAAGCGGGTGCGGCTCGCGCTGCTAGGGCTTGGCGTGCTGGCCTTCGGCACTGGCCTGGCGGTCGCGTCGCTGGCCGCGCAGGCGGGACCGACCGCCACTAACGGCGGCAGCGTGGTGATCGGCATAAGCCGGTTCGTGGGTGAGATTGCGCAGGGCGGGGCATCCCAGACGCTCGGTGACTATGTGCTGAAGGCTGCCTCCGGCGCTGGTATGCCCGATATAGTTCTACGCTCGTCTAAGGCGCAACCCTCTACGCAGGAGCAGGCCGAAGGCGAGCGTGCCCGCATGGGTGCGGATTTCCTTTGGTGGGGCGAGATCGGGACTTCGGGCAATCTGACCGCCTCGCTCGCCATAGACCCGCGATTCGAGGTGGGGCAGAGGCAATGGCAACAGTTCGGCGACCCAGACCTCGGCACGCTGCTCCTCCCGCAAGACGCCCAATTGCGCCTGCCCGCCCGCCTGGGCACCGACCCGTTGGTGCCGCTGTCGCTGGCCCTTGCCCAGTTGCGCGCGGGCGATTACGCGGCCTCGGCCAAGAGCGCGTTTGGAGCGCAGGCCACGATGGACCAGGAAGGTGGCACAGGCCAGATAGCCCGCTTCGTGGAGGGCATGGCCCGCATGGCGACCGGCGAGCATGATCAGGCTGTGCGGTTGTTCGGCGACATTGAACGCGCGGGGACCATGCCGCCCGAAGTGCTGGTGGACCGGGCTGTGGCCCGCCTCCAACTGTCGGACTACAACGGGGTGTGCGCCGATCTGGACAGGGTAACAGCCGACCGCGACGCGAGCGACCGAACGCTAGCCAGGGCGTACCTGGTGAGAGCGCGAGCGGATTACAGGCTGGCGGGCGCGCTCGCGCAGGCCGTCGCTGACCTGGACGAAAGCACGAGGTTGGACCCTGGCTACCTGCCCACGAAGTTGGACAAAGCCGAAGTGCTGTACCGGCAGGCCCAACCCGATGCGGCTCGTGCCGAGCTTGAGTCGCTGGTGAAGCGCGCCCCATACGCCGCGCCCGCCCACCGGCTGCTGGCCCTGGTAAAGCTGATGCTGGGGCAGCCGGAGGAGGCGCAGAAGTCGCTGGCCGAGGCGGGCAAAATCTACGCGCGGTGGATCGGGGAGCTTAGAGCGGAAGAGGCCCAGGCCCAGGCCACAGGCGACACCGCAGGCGCGCGAAGGGCCACCGAAGGCATCGTGCGCCTGAACAGGGAGCTTGCGGGGGTTCACCTGTACGACGGAATGGCATTTGCCGACATCGCCCGCAAGGAGAGTGCCGAGACCTTTCTTGGCGGCCTGTGGCGGCGCATCAGGGGAGAGCCGACGACCTACGAGCGCGCCCTGGCCGAAATGGACCGGGCAGCCCGCCTCGACCCGCGCCGTCCCGACGTGCCCTTGCAGATGGGCGAAGTGTACATCCGCATGGGCGACACAGCGAAGGCTGCCGAATCGCTCGATAAGGCGCGTGCCCTCGACCCCGATGCGCCACAGCCCTACCTGGCGCTCGCCAATTTGCAGGAGTCCCAGGGGAACCGGGCAGAGGCGGCCAAAACGCTGAACGAGCTACTTGCTCGCTCGCCCCACAATTACAGTGCGTATCAGGCTCTATACGAGGTGTATACGAGCGTAGGGCAGACCGATTCGGCGAACGCCAGCCTGCAACGTGGGTTAGACATCGCGCCCCAGACGCCAAACGACCACCTGTGGCGCGGCAAGTTTTTGAGGACGCTCGGAAGAAAGGAAGAAGCGGCAGCCGAGTTTCAGGCGGCCACCCAGGACGGCGCATTGTGGGAAGCGCATCTACAACTGGGCGAGGTGTTGCAAGAACAAGGGCAGCGATCTGAAGCGCTGGCCGAGTTCAAGGCCGTGCTGGCGATACAGCCCAACGAGCCGTCTGCCCTCCTGGATGCCGGGCGATTGCTCGTATTGGCCGGGCAACCGGGCGACGCCGAGAAGATGTTCGAGCGCCTGACCAATGTCGCGTCCGGCAACGTGGACGGGCACATCGCCTACTCGCAACTGCTCGTCAGCAAGGGTGAGCTTGATAAGGCGGTTGCCGAGGGGCAGCGGGCGGTACGGGCAGACGACAAGAGCGCGAACGCTCATTTCTTCCTCGGCAACGCATACCAGGCACAGGAAAACTGGCCTGCCGCCTCCGAGCAGTTCAAAGCAGCCACCGAGCGCGACCCCGCGCAGTTTGAAGCGTTTATAAGATGGGCGGAGTCGCTGTTCCGCGAAGATAAATATGCCGAAACTATGGCGGCCAGCCAGTCCGCCATCAAGCTGAGGAGCGACGACCCACAGCCCTACAGATGGAAGGCCGAGGCCCAGATCGCATTAGGAGACCCGGGCGGGGCGCTCGCTTCGTTGGGCAGCGCCCTCCGGCTGAGGCCGGATTACGCCGAAGCGCTTGCCCTCACTTCGCGGGCCTATGCCTTGAAAGGCGACATGGTATCGGCGACCGATTACGCGAACCGGGCAGCGCAGGCCGACAGCCACAACCCGGCAGGTCTGCTGGCTCTGGGCGAGGCGTATTTGGCCGGTGGGCGGGCAACCGATGCTTTAGAGGCATACACAGCTGCCCTGGCCGTCTCGCCGCAATCGGCGCAAGCATTGGTCGGGCAAGGACGCGCCCGGAACGCATTGGGAGAGAAGGAGAAGGCGCTCAAGCTATTCGCAGACGCGATAAAGGCGGACGAACACTACACCGAGGCGCATCTGTACGCGGGCCATACGTATACCGAGATGAGCCGGTGGGACGAGGCACTGAGAGAGTACCGGACCGCCGTACAGATGAGACCGCGCTGGGCTGTTGCGTTATACTATCTTGGCCGGGCCTACTTGCAGCGCAAGGACCTCCAAAACGCCCAGGTGGCCTTCGCACAGGCCAGCCAGTATTCTCCCAATCTGGTCGAAGCATGGTTTGGGTTGGGCATCGCTGATCGCGACCTGGGGCGCAGCAAAGAGGCAATTGACGCGCTGGCTCACGCCACGCAGTTGAACGGCAACTACTCGGAAGCCTGGCTGTACCTCGGCCTGACCTACGAAGAGACGGGCGACCGAGCATCGGCGGCTGGAGCCTTCGCCCAGGCGCGGGACCAGGCGACCGACCCGGCAATCAAGCAGCAGGCCGAGCAGGGGCTTGGCAGGGTGAGGTAGGATGAGGTGGCAGTAAGGCCGACAAGTTGTTGTAGTTGCCCTAGCTATGTTGACAAGGGCTAAGCGCTATAAAAGCTATATCGTGGCTATATCGTGAATATAGGCGTCTCTTTAGCCTACCCACTTACCCTTGTCATTCCGA
>JBBSGN010000398.1:0-3858 GCA_038254085.1 Chloroflexia bacterium
ATGCGTAAAACGTAAAACGTAAGAAAAAGCCTCTTATGTTTTACGAGTCTACGCTACGTTTTCCCCCATCACTATCTTCGACCCCAGGGCTGTTTTGATTACGTTGATGCGGACGGGGAACTCGTCTTTTAGCTCTTCGATGTGGGTGATTACCAGGATTTTCTCGAAGTCGTCCTGAATCGAGCGGATCGCGCCCACCAGCTTGTCGCGGCCCTGGCCGTCCTGGCTGCCGAAGCCTTCGTCTATCACCAGGGTTTGCAGTTGCGCGCCCGCCCGCCTCGCAAGGAGCTTGCTGAGGGCTATGCGGAGGGCGAAGTTGACCCGGAACGCCTCGCCGCCGCTGTATAGCTCATATTTACGCATGCCGACCTCGTCTGAGATGTTTATCTCCAGCGTTTCTATCACACTCTTGGTGCTTTTGGCGTCGCGTTGGGTGGCTAGCTGCACGCTCATCCGCCCGTCGGTCATGCGGTGGAGCAGCGAGTTGGCGGCGTCCTCTATCTCAGGGATGATATTGTCTATTATCATCGCCTGGATGCCCTTCTTGCCGAAAGCGTAAGCAAGCTCTTCATAGATCGCCTTTTCCTCGGTAGCGGCATCAAACTCGGCCACGCGCAGGCCCTTCTCCTCCTGGAGCCTGTCGCAACGAGCAATCTTGTCCAACAGCCCGCCGCGCCGCTCGCTGAGGCTGTTCACCCTGACCGCCAACTCACGCTCTTGCACCCGCTTTTCGGCCAGCTCCTCGGCCACGCTCTCAAGTTGGCTTACCTGGGGCTGGAGGGTTGCCACCTCTTCCCGCTCGACTTCCTGCTCGGCGACCCAAACATCGAGGTTGCGGGTGTCTACTTCGAGCGCGTCCTGCACGGTAGTCAGCCCCCGGCCTGCTCCGACAAGCTCATGGTACTCCCTGTCGTACTCTCTGCTCCTCATTTCCACCACGCGCCGTCTCGCGGTCTCGTGAGCGTCCTTATCGTAAGCCAGTTCGGTAGTGGTGGCGACCACCGAGGCAAGGCGCTTGCGCGCTTCATGGGCGTAGTTGTCCTCGCCCAGCGTGGTGCGCGCCTGCACAAGTAGCCCTTCGTACTCCGTAAGCTCCTGCTCCTCAGTGTCGAGGCTGGCGATCTTGCTTCGCAATGTGGCTTCGCGCTGGCGGTGCATACTGAGCGGTTTTAGCTGTTCGCGCTCGGCTTCCAGAAGCTTCTGCGAGGTGACAATCTGCTTATTGAGGTTGTCCATCAGCTTCGACTTCTCTTCGTACTCGTCCAGCTTCTTATTGATGTCTTCCTCGAACGAGCGGCGCACTCTCTCCAAAGCCTCCGCGCTCAGTCCGGTGCCGCACAGAGGGCAGGGCGCGTGGCCCGCTTCGGCGTGGGCCTCCGTTATCATGTTCGACTTCTGGCGCAACTGCTGCCCCTCGGCCTTGAGCGCGGTCCTCTCGTTGGTAAGGGTACGGAGCTTCACGTCCAGGTTCTCGATGTTGCACCTGGTGTCTTCCGCCTGTTGTTGGACCTGCTCTAGCTTTTGGAGCTTGTCCAGCACCTCGGCAAGCTGGACCTCGACGGTGCCCCGCCCGGCCAGATTGCGGCTCAATCTGGCGATCCGCTCCTCGTACTCCCTGGTCTTGCTCGACAGGCCCGCACGCTCGATAGCGATCTGCTGCTCAAGTTCCGATTGCTCACGCTCTAACAAGTGGCGCTTGTCGGCGAGCGTGTTGAAGCGCCGCTCCTCAGTCTGGGCCTCCTGCCAGGCGGTATATCCCTGCTCGATCTCTCCGCGCCTGTCCAGCAGGCCCTCGTACTCTTCCTTTTGGGCTGTGTACTGGAGGATACGAGCCTGCGCCGACACCATAGCCGCTTCGCGCTTGCCAATTCGCTCTTTAAGCTCGGCCAGGCGGGCGCTGCTGTGCTCCAAAGTCTGCTGTCTGGACTGTACCTCGGTCAGTTCGCTCCGCAGGGTGGCGAGGTCTTTCTGCACCTCCATTAACTCAGCTTCGACCGCCGCCAGTTCCTTGATGTAAGTGGGCCGCATCATGAGGTCGCTGTCTATGCGCTTGATGGCATTATCAAGGTCGGTCATGCGGCTCTTGCGGTCACGGGCCTCCTCTTTGGCGCGCTCTTCCAGGCGGTCGTACTGTTCCAGGCCGAGGATGTCGGCCAGCACCTTCTTGCGGTCGGCGGCGCTTTTGACGGTGAACTCGTCGGCGCGACCCTGCATGAGATAGGCCGAATTGATAAACGTGTCGTAGTCTATCTTGAGAAGGTCGTTTATCTGGGCCTGGCTCTCGCGCACGGTGGCCCCACTGAGGGTCTTCCAGCTATCGGTCGCTTCGTCCGAACATACCTGTAGGTCGAGGAGGGTGGTGCCGTTCCCTTTGCGGAGGCGTTTGCGTATGACGCGGTAACGCTCGCCTTTGAGCATAAAGACGTAATCCACCTCCATCTCGGAAGCGCCCTTGCTCATAAGCTCGTCGTCCGAGACGCGGTCGCGCGCCCGACCCCACAGCGCCCAGGTGAGGGCTGCCAATATGGCCGATTTGCCCGCTCCGTTCTCGCCCGATAAGCAAGCCAAATGTACGCCGGTGAGGTCCAACACCTCTTCGCCGTCGCGATAGCACATGAAGTTGCGGAGAGTGATTTTGATGGGGATCATATGAGTTATGAGTTACGAGTTGCGAGTTATGAGTTACGAGTTATGAGCTGCGCGCACATTTGTTGTCAACGACTCGCAACTCGTAACTCGTAACTCGTAACTACGGCACGATTTGCCACTCCGTCGGCAGGCTATAGTGATATAGGCGTCCGGTGGGCACGCCGCCCTGGTGGATGCGGCCCCGGTCGCGGCGCTTCACCTCGTCGTAGGTGTTTTGCACCTGGATTATGCGGCGCTCTTTCAGGTTAAATAGTACCAGGCCCGCTTTCACCGGCTGCAAGCTGGCTTGGCGTGTGGCCTCGTCTACGACGCGGAAGGTGGGGATGTCGTGGTGGGCGCGCTGCTCGTCTGCGTAGTCAATGGCGCTGTGTATCCGGTCGTAGCGGCCCTTTGTGTTATGCTCATCGAATATGGCGAGGCCGTTTAGCACGTGGTCTTTCAAGTCGCTGTCGTAGGGGGTGGAGGCGGCCAGCAACTGTTGCAGGTTGGCTGGGGCTTTGCTGCAAGCGGCCACCAACGCTTTGAGGGCGGTGCAGGGCGCGACGAAGCTAACTGTGCCCTGATGGTCAATGATGGTAAAACGCATAACAAACATGATAGCAAAGGCACTCCTGACTGCGGAAGATAATAGGTCTGCTGTATAACCGAAGTTGCCAGAGCCAGACGCACAAAATCGCACATCTGTGCATATTCGACACGCTTAATTTTACCACATCGCGAGTGTAGGCCGCCAGATAAGGCGTGTTTTCCACACTTCACAGTTCTCGGCACAGTTGTTGGCACTGTTTGGCGGCCCATCACTTGCTGTAGAATAGGTGTAACCACCAATCAGGAGCATTCAGGAGGCAACTATGGCAACCGCACATAAGGCCGACGTGCCCGCGCAGATATTTCGTGAGTATGACATTCGTGGGGTCGTTGATAAGGACCTCAATGAGGACATTTACTACCAGTTGGGCCGTGCTTACGGCACTTTCCTGTACGCCCAGGGCGGGGTCAAGCCGGTGAAGGGCGAGAGGATGCGCGTGGCTGCAGGGCGCGACGTGCGTCTGTCGTCGGAGCGTTTCCAGACCGCCTTGACCCATGGGATGCTCGATTCGGGCGTGGACGTGATAAACGTGGGCGAGGTGCCTACGCCGGTAATGTACTTCTCGGTGAAGTTTCTCGATACGGACGGTGGGGCAGAGGTCACGGCCTCGCACAACCCGG
>JBBSGN010000399.1:0-3849 GCA_038254085.1 Chloroflexia bacterium
TACTCAAGAAGGGCAACCGCATATACGAAGTGCCCATCTCCTATACGGGCCGCGAGTTCTGGGAAGGCAAGAAAATCTCCTGGAAAGACGGCCTTACGATTATTCGCACATTGATAAAGTACAGGTTTGTAGACTAATGCGTAAAACGTAAAACGTAAGGGCCTCTTCTTACGTTTTACGTTTTACGTTTCACGCATATGGATATCATCGGCATAGACGTAGGCGGCACCAAAATATTGGGGGTACGGGCAGACCGGGAGGGCAAGATTGCCGCCCAGGTACGTCGGCCTACGGGCGCTGCCGATGGGTTCGACGCTGTAATAGACCGTATCGTGGAGATGATAAAGGAGTTGACCCCGCCGGAAGGGGTAGCGTCTGTAGGCGTGGGCATACCTGGGCCGGTGGACCCCATGAAGGGCATGGTGTACGGTCCGCCCAATCTGCCTGGATGGGAGACGGTGCCCCTAAAACAAATATTGACCGAGCGGTTGGGGTCAACTAAATATGACAACATGCCCGTCGTGCTGGTGAACGACGCTAATGCGGCAGCCCTTGCCGAGTACAAGTTCGGCGCGGGGTGCGAGAAGATGCTGGGCAGGCCGATAAAGCACCTGGTTTACATGACCATTAGCACCGGCATCGGCGGCGGGGTCATCAGCGATGGCAGGCTGCTGCTCGGCTCGACGGGCATGGCCGCCGAGTTGGGCCACATCATAATAGAGGTAGATGGGCCGAGGTGCTACTGCGGCGGCCAGGGCTGCCTGGAGGCGTTGGCCTCCGGCCCCGCCCTGGCGCGAGAAGCGGCGGTGGTGGTGGGCTCCCCGCGCAAGACGCTCATGGCCGATCTGACAGGGAACAACCCGGCCAAAGTGACCCCCGAAATCGTGGTCAAGGCGGCGCAGGAGGGCGACCTGGAGGCTTGCAAGCTAATGGACCGAGAGGGCCTGCTGGTGGGCGTGGGCGTGGTAAACTGCGTACATTCGTTCAACCCACAGCTTGTGGTATTGGGTGGCGGAGTGACCAACGCCGGAGACCTGCTGTTCAAGCCAGTGCGCGCCACTGCCGAGGCCCGCGTCATGCCTGCCTACAAGGGCACGTTCGAGATAGTGCCCGCCGCGCTGGGCGGCGAATCGGGCGCGCTTGGCGCAGTGGCAGCGGCGATGGAGGGGTGATTAGTTGTGAGTTGTGAGTTGCGAGTTGCGGTGGCTAGGAGGAACAACTCGCAACTCACAGGAGAGCATATGGAAGGCGTGATAATCGGGAGACCTACGTTGCTTGCGACGTTCGACGGACGGCTTGACGTGGAGCAGATAGTGAGCAGCCTGGGACGTGTGGGATACCCGGCGGAGGACATAGCAGTGTACTACAGGCCAGTGGGCAGCGATCAGGTAATTGACGCGCGCACAGGCCAGGTAGCGCCGGGGCAGTCGCTGATTGAGGGCGACCTTAGCACTATGAAGCTGCAAACGTTGGTGCTGATGCACCCGACCAGTGAGCAATTGCCGGTTGTGGAGCAAGCGCTGTCCACGATAGGGCCTGCGGACATCAAGTACGAGGGCGAGACACGTGTAGAGGGCGGCTCAGGCGATGCGCCGCCACCGGCTGAGTAGCGTAGCTTTATGTTCAATTTACAATTCGATCCTACTTACTTTGTGGGCTTCATGCTCGGCTTCGTGATAGGAACTACCTTTCACGAGTTCATGCACGCTTACTCTGCGCTCCTCTTGGGCGACACCACCGCGCAACGCCAGGGCCGCGTTACCCTCAACCCGGTGGCCCATTTCGACCCATTTGGCTTCTTCATGGGGGTGCTTCTCGCTCTCAGAATTGGCTTCCTGGCCTGGGGCCGACCTGTGCAGGTCAACCCGTATGCGCTTCGCTTTGGACGCCGTGGTATGTCCATCGTGGCGGTGGCCGGGCCTTTATCAAACCTGGTATTTGCAGCTGCTCTCAGCCCACTATATAGATTCAGCGAGGGCGTGCTACCGACAGATGTCCGGCAGATACTCGGCTATATGATACTCATAAACATCTACCTCTTCGCGTTTAATCTGATACCCATTCCTCCATTGGACGGCTTCAACATGCTCACGGGCATATTGCCCAATTACTGGAACATCGTACTCGAACCTCTCTATAGATACAGCCTGCCGATCCTTCTTGCCCTGGTCTTTTTTGTGCCTTATCTCGGCAGCAGAATCTTAGGCATAGACCTGAACATAATAGGCAACGTGCTGTTCCCTATTATTTCGCTGCTAAGAGACCTGCTTGGTGTATAAAATAGAGTGCTAACTAGGTGGCTATACCGCTCTCGCCAGTTCTTCACGGCGCTGCTGGGCAGGGTGAGCAAGGAGGAGATGCGGGAGGCGCGCCGGGTGCTTGGCCCTCAGCTTTACTCCGTCTTCGCCGCCATGCCGGGCCAGTATAGGCGTCACGCCCTCAGCGTCTACCGGCGAGTGCGAGAGGCCGGGTGCGACGACCCCAACGTGTGGCAGGCGGCGCTCCTGCACGACTCCGGCAAATATGACCCGGCCACCGGACGCTACGTGACAATAATCCACAGGGTCGCAATCGTGCTGCTCAAGTCGGTATCGTCGGGCAGAGTGTTGTTGGAGAAGCTGGCGGAGCCGCTAGATGCGAACGAGATGAGGGGCTTGGCAGGCTATTGGCGCTACCCCTTCTACCTCAGCAAGCACCACGCGGCGCGGGGCGCGCAAATAGCGGCCCAACACGGCGCGAACGAACAGGTGGTGGCGTTGATAGCTCGTCATCACGACTACAGCTCTCCAGGCCGCGCAGCGGCTACGCTCCAGGCCGCCGATGAGGCCGGCTAGGGAATAGGAAACGGTGTTTGAGGATTAGATGAAACCACATATAGCTATTCAGGACAACGGTAGGGACGACTCCGAGCCGGAAACGCCCGATGCCCAATCTCCAGCACCCAACACCCAATATCCAACAGCGTTCCACGTCCACATAGAGGTATTTGACGGCCCCCTCGACCTGCTGCTCAAACTGATAGAGCGCAAGCAGCTTGAGGTAAGCAAGGTGTCGCTGGCCGAGGTGGCGGGCGGCTTTCTCTTCTATCTGGACGCCCACCCCCACATGCCGCCTGGGCCGCTGGCCTCTTTCGTGTGGGTAGCCAGCAAGCTGCTCTGGATAAAGTCGCAAGCCCTTTTGCCCCGCCCACCCGTTGCCCGCACTGAGGACGACGAGGAAGACCCAGGCGACGAACTCGTGAGGCGGTTGGAGGCGTACAAGCGCGTGCAGGAGGCGGCCAAATGGCTGCGCAGCCGCGAAGCGCAGGGCCTACGCTCCTACGAGCGTCCAGTGGCGTTACAAGCCCCTACGCCCAAAAAGAGTGCCGAGGAGCTAGGCACAGGTCTTGATGGGGTTAGCCTGGCGAGGCTGGTGAAGATGGTGCAGCGCCGTATGCAGCTTGGTCTTGGGATCCCCACGATTCCAACGGGCACCGCTGCGCAGGGCCACACGATTACAGTGGCCGAAAAGGTTACGCACCTGCGCGCCCGCCTCAACCGGCTCAAGGGCGATGGGCGCATCCCGCTCGGCCAGGAGTTCGTAGAGGCCGCCGCCCGCTCGCGCACAGAACTGGTAGTGCTATTCCTCGCCGTCCTGGAGATCATACGCCGCAAGCACGGCACCGCCGAGCAGGACGAGTTGTTCGGGGAGATATGGTTGAAGCGAGTAGTCGGTATTACGTATTAGGTTGCTTTATTACCGACAAACCACAAACCGCTAACCAGGCTAGACCCCAAGAAACCAAAAAAAATACAGCTGGGGGCGGTGGTGGGGGGGCGGGTGGTGGTGGTGCGGCCCCCGGGTTTTTAA
>JBBSGN010000400.1:0-3847 GCA_038254085.1 Chloroflexia bacterium
GCTGCCGACCAATTCCTGGCCGTTGTCGAGCCAATCGTCCAGTCCAACGCCCAACCTACGGATAAGCTGCGCGACATGGTGCGCGCCCACGTCGGTGTGGTGGCCGACAACCTGGCCGACGCCACCGTCTTCCTGCACGAGTGGAAGTTCCTGGGCGAGCAGCGTCGCCAGGCCGTCGCCGAGCGTCGCGACCGCTACGAACACCTCTACCGCCAGGTAATCGAGGACGGCATCCGCACCGGCGATTTTGCCCCCACCGCCGACCCCAAGATGGCTGCCCTGCTCGTATTATCGTCCGTTAACTGGATGCCCCAATGGTACAACCCTGCCGGTCCGCTCTCGCCGGGCGAGATAGCTGACGGTTTTGTTGACCTTATTTTGGACGGGTTGTGTCGGTAGTTGATAGTCGGTAATAGAGGAACCAACTACCAACTATCGACTACTAAAAGGAGAAGAACATGGAAGACCAGGACCGCATAGACGAGTTTACCCGCTTCGTGCAGAAGGGCGGCAAGGTAGAGCCGGGCGATTGGATGCCCGACGAGTACCGCAAGGCCGTGCTCAAGTTCGTGGAGATGCACGCCAACTCCGAGCTAATGGGCGTGCTGCCTGAGCGCGAATGGATCAACAAGGCCCCCACCCTCAAGCGCAAGTTGGCCCTCACCGCCAAGGTGCAGGACGAGGTGGGCCACGCCGAGCTACTGTACCGCGTGGCCGAGGACCTGGGCAAGAGCCGCGAAGATATGCTGCAAGACCTCCTCGACGGCAAGACCAAGTTTCACAATGTCTTCCACTACCCCACCTATTCCTGGGGCGACGTGGCGATTATCGCCTGGCTGGTGGACGCGGCGGCCATACAGTCGCAGAAGGCCCTGCTCGACTCCTCCTACGCGCCCTATGCCCGCACCATGCAGAAGATTTGCTGGGAGGAGAGCTTTCACATCAAGCACGGCTACGACATCGTGATCACAATGATGAACGGCACGCCCATGCAGAAAGGGATGATTCAGGAAGCCCTTAACCGATGGTGGCCGCCCCTGGTGATGTTCCACGGCCCGCCTACCCCCGTCGAGAAGGACCGCGACCTCCACTACCGCATCAAGGCCAAGCACAACGGCGTGCTGCGTCAAGAGTTCTTCGCCAAGTACATCCCCAAGATACTGGAGCTTGGCCTCACCCTCCCCGACCCCAATCTCCACTTCGACACCGAGGCCAATCAGTGGCACTACACCGAGCCTGACTGGAACGAGCTAAAGATGGTAGTCACCGGCCACGGCCCCAAAAGCCAGGAGCGTCTAGACCTGCGGAGGGTGGCGTATGCAGATACGCAATGGGTAAGGGACGTGGTGACAGGTACGAGGGAGATGGTCGCCTAATAACACTCAGAAAAGCAGGAGACTGGCCTATGCTAAAAGAACGCAGCAAATGGTTAGTGCCTCTAATCCTGTTTGTTGGGTATGGAATCTTCGCTACGGGAGTTGCCTATCTTCCCTACTTCTCCCTTATAACTTTGATTGTCGGATGGGCGGTAAGCCTTGCCGGTGCAATCGCCGTGGCTTTGCCGCCCACTCGGTGGTCAGAATGGCTCGTCCGGGATGTTCCATCACTACTGATTCTCATATTTGGGATGCGGTACTTGGAGGCGAGACATTCGGGAGCGATTGTCTGGCTGGTTCTGCCCATAGTGGTAGTCACAGCAGCTGCCGCTCTCCCGTTAGTAATTGGTCGAGGCAAAGACCAGGTACTCCTCCAAAAGCTGCGTGGATTCGTGGGACCCGCCCTCCTGTTAACCATATTCGGGGGAATAGTACTTATCAGTCTGACCCGCTCAGGCGGCTGGCCCGCCTATTTTTTAGGTTTAGGCTTGGAACTGATTTCATTCGCCGCCATAATGACTTTTTTCTTCACTATACGAATGCTGTACGCTGAACCTGAACGAGAAGATGATTTAGAGGGCAAGAACGAGCACGCCAGAGATAGTGCAGAATAGTGGGACTAAAAAACGTGCCTATATACGAAGTATTCCAACAAGCCCGCGAGGGCAAGGCGTTCGAGCACGGCGGCAATGTGGTTGCGCCCGATGTTGAGATGGCCGTCCTGTACGCCCGCGAGTTCTACGGCAGGCGGCAGGAGAGCCACCGCATCTGGGTTGTGCCCCGCGAGGCCATTGTCGAGATAAGCGACCCCGACATCCTTCACCCGCCCGCCGTAGACCGCTCCTACCGCACCGTCGGCGGCTACTCGGTGCGCGATACGCTCAGGGCGACCAGGGGCGCGGTGGCGGGCAGTACACAGCCGGATTGACGTTGCGTTGATATATGCCAACTGTTTTGCGGACCGGGCCGTACCGGCTCTACTTCTACAGCCATGAACCAGGCGAACCGCCGCATGTGCATATTGACCGGGACAACCTATCTGCCAAGTTTTGGCTCAACCCCGTTTCTCTGGCGCGTGACCTCGGCTTTGGAGCAAAGGAGCTAAGGTCATTAGAGAGGATAGTAACCATTCACCAAAACCAACTGATGGAGGCATGGTATGACTACTTCGGACCTAAGAGCAGGTGAGCGTGTCAAGGATGTCCATTTAACCGAGGAGACCTTGGGTGTTGACCTGGTTGATGGGCGCACGATTACCGTTCCGCTGACATGGTATCCCAGGCTCCTGCATGCGACGCCTGAACAAAGAGCGAACTGGCGGATAAGCGGCGGCGGCTACGGCATACATTGGCCTGAAATTGACGAAGACCTGAGCACAGAGGGCTTGCTTCGGGGTACTCCCGCACCGCGTGGCACCGTGCCCGCGAGCGCGTGACCAATAAAACATGATACAAGACCTGACTAGAAACCCCCTCCACACCCTCCTCCTATCTCTCGCGGACGACGAGTTCATCCTCGGCTACCGCAACTCGGAATGGACGGGAATAGCGCCTCTACTGGAGGAGGATGTGGCCTTCTCCTCGATGTCGCAGGACGAGATAGGGCACGCGCGCCTATTCTACGAGATGCTGGCCCAGGAGACAGGCATCCCAGCCGACAAGATCGCCTACGCCCGCCAGCCTCAGGAGTTCCTTTGCTGCCACCTTGTCGAGCATCGCAAGCTCGATTGGGCGCACGCGATAGCTCGCCAGTTCCTGTACGACACCGCCGACCACGTCCGCCTGGAAGCTCTCTCACACAGCCGGTACGAGCCGCTTGCCAACGCCACCCAGAAGATAATCCGCGAAGAGAAGTACCACCTCATGCACGGCGACATGTGGCTCACCCGCCTGGCGAACCTCAGCGTCGACTCGCGGGCGCGTCTGGAAGCCGCCCTGGTGCTGCTCTGGCCCGACGCCCTCGGCATCTTCGAGCCTATCCCGGGCGAGGAGCAACTGGTCACGGAGGGCGTGCTTCCCAGCAAAATGGCCGACATGCAGACCGAATGGCTGGGCCAGATCACCCCCTACTTCTACAACCTCCAACTCCCCTTTCCCGCCACCCTGGACGATAGCACCGGCCTCTACGTCACCACAGTCGAGCCTATCTACGGCGGCAGGCGTGGCGAGCATACCGAGGAGTTTGTCGAGTTGTGGGAGGAGATGACATCGGTGTATCGGTTGGAACCGGACGCGGTGTGGTAGGTTAGATGACCGCCAACACAAAGAACATCGGCACACACCACAAAATAGGCATCCACTGGCTGGCCGCCTGGAGCCTACGCTTGGCCGTTGTGGACACGCTCTTGCTATTGCTGGTATTCCAGTCGCTGGGAGATTATAGTAGGCACCAGCCCTATCCCTGGCAGCCCATCCACACCTTTTTGCTTCTCGGTCTGATACTAACCTGGCCTGTCAGCTTTGTCCTCAGCA